>CAWVVG010000453.1:0-3176 GCA_963932775.1 uncultured bacterium | reverse complement strand
GCCCTTCAAGCCCGGCACGCCCGCTCAGCGCGCGGTTTATGGCTTGGGTGCGCTCTTGGTACACCTGCTTGGCGGTGAGCGGCCCGGTACAGCCGGTGATGACGCAAGGCGCCAGTCCGCTGTGATTCGTCGTGCAGTCATTCGCGTTCTGTCCCGGCCTGGAGAGGCTGTGCCGGACACCATGACTGACTTGATTCGTTCGGTGCTCGCCTTTGAGCCCGAAGACAGGCCCACCTTGAGCGACCTTCAGGACGTCTTGGTCTCAGCCGCCGAGCAGTTTGGTTCCGCGGGTCTCCGTACATGGGCGCCGGAAAGGGTGCCTGGCTTGCTGAAGCAGGCGGAGCTCGGCTATCCAGACCCAGACACGGTCCGCATGCGCCGGCATATCGAATCCTCCGAAGAAGCGGGTAGCGGCGCCTTTACCCGGAAAAAAGCCCAGCCCAGGGTGCCTCGTGAGGTAGCCACCATCGTCGGCCGGCCGGCCATATCTCCACAGGCGCCGCTGTTCTCAACGGATCCGCATGCCGAAGCAACACCTTTGGTGAGCTCGAGTTCTCTGTTCGTCCATCCAACCTCGGAGACAGACATTGCGACTGAATACAGCGATGTTGGCAAGGCCGAAGCGGAGTCGACCGATCCCGTTCCGTTTGAGATCGATGGTCCAGATGACACATGGGAGCGCACTGGGGTGGATGATTCATCCCGATTGGGCGGCTGGCCGCTGATACTGGGTGCCATGATCGGCATGGTCGTCGCGGCGGTTGTTGGATGGTTTGCAGTGGAACACATGCTGGCTGCACCACTTTCTACCGATGTGGTTGATTTCTCGGGATCGCCTCAGGCGTTGCCGAAACCTGCGGTGGTCCCGGTGGCTGCGGTGGCCCCGGTGCCTGCAGAGGTTGAGGTCGCTGTTGAAGCGGAGCCGGCTGTTGGTGCACCAAAAGCCGAAACCGAGGTCAGCCCCGACATACCGAGCACACCGGTTGAGGCTAAAGTGCCTGCTGAACCAAGCTCGGGCAAGACCACTCCAAGTGACACCACCGCCGGATCTGCTGGGACATCTGCGACCCCTGCTACCGATGGCGGGTCAGACTCCGAGGAGTTTGTTGTGAGTTTCCGCTCCTTCGATGCCACAATCGACCGGATGACGGTCATCTGCCACAAGGGCGGGGTTGGAGAGGGAGTTGAGTTGGTGCAGTTCATTCAGGCTGGGCGCGGTCCTTGTACGGTGCATGGCTTCCGCGGGACCGAGAAGGTCTCTGTTTTTACCACCTTGACTGGGCCCGATGATTACGCCTGCTTCAAGGGCGGCGCGCGAGCCTGCGAGTAGGGAAGCCTGCATCATTGAGCCTGTCCGAACGTTGCTTACGCGCGCATTGGGTGCGCGACAGTACCAACTTACGTCGCGCATGTGGTAGACATGGCAACGTGGAGGATGCGCATGCGTCGATTATTGTTGGCTGTTGCCTTTGTTGTGGGTTGTGAAGATGAACCGCCGCCGCCGCCACCACCGGTGGCTGTGGTAGAGGAGGCGGATTCGGGTGCGCCAGAGGCTGAGGCTGCTTCTGCTGAGCCTATAAAGCCCGAACGCACTGCGGCTCAAGCGGCTCACGATCTATTCCTTTCCGGAGATTTTGATGGCGCTGCCAAGGCTGCGGGCGCATTGCCCGATGCCGGTCTGGCCGCTCGATTGGTCGTGGCCGCTGTAAGTGCTGGCGCAGCCAAACCATCGGGACTTACGGCCGCAGTTACCGCTTCGTTGGCCTTGAAGAGCGGCGACGCTCAGGCCGCCCTCAATGGGGTGCTGTCCGAGCTGGGTGAGGGCACGGGCGATGTGGCTGTTTTGGTTGCGCGTGCGGTGGCGGCTGGTGCCGTCATTCCTGAAGGTACTGAACTTCCAGCGCCAACCCAGGCCCTGATCAAGTGGGCATCCAGCACCGATTCACGTCGGGCACGGACCCACGCGGCCAAAGCGGCCATGGTGACCGGTTGGCGTGCGGATGAGATGCGTGCAGAACGCGCAGTGGCCTGGGGAGACACCGATGGCGCGAACATCGCTTATGCGGCACTGGCGAGGGCCGAAGACCCGCGGCCTCAGCTGATGGGTTTGCTCAGTCAACTGGACGGCCATCGTGGCGGTACGTTGAAGGGTTCTACCAAGGAACAAGTTCTGGATTGGGCGACCCGCGCCCACGGGATCGCACAAGCAGAAGGAACCGTAGACCAGGTCCAGCGGGCAAGTCAGCATGCCTTCAATGCGAACAAGCAAGTCAGCAACTTTACTGGGGCCCTGGCGGTCGCGCTGGCATCCAAAGTCACGGCGGAAGCTTCAGGGATGGATGCAAACGAGTCTTCCTTAATGGCGGCGAACGCGTTCCTCTTGACCGGTGACCCGACGTCTGCAGCCACCCTTGCAGAGGCGGTTCGGACTGCGGCTCCAGACGAGGCGAGCGATGCCCATCAACGGGCTTCTTGGACACTCGGCCTGGCGGCCTGGTCGCTGGGGCGTCAAGCTTCCTTGGAGACTGCGTCTGCAGCCTGCCGCGGTGCCCGAAAGGATGCGCTGAAGGCGCTGGTGGCTTTTTCCAGAGGTGATCTTGAGACTGCGCGCTTGCAGTTCCCTCCAAGCGGACTCGCTGGCGAGGAAGCGGCCACCGTTTATGGTGTGGCCGCCGAGGCAGAGCCTGCAAAGGCGGGCTCATGGCATGACAGAGCCATCAAGGGCGCCGACGCCAGCGGAATTGTGGCGCTGCAGGTATCGACACGGTTGGCCAAAGAGAGTTGGTTGCGCGGCTTTAATCGCCGGGGGGCGGCCAAGGTCCGTCAAGCGACCTCTCGTTTGGTTGCCAGTGACTCACTCGCGGGCGAGCTTGCCATTCGGAATATGATTGCAGGCGGCAAGGGCTCGATGTCGGTGAAGGTCGGGCCCGGCAGCGGAGTATGGGGCGCATTGGCCACCAATCAGATGCCTCAGAAGGTTGAAGGAGAGGTCTGGTCCGGCTTGCTCAGCTGGGCCAGGGGCCGGGCTGCGGCCGCCTCCGGGCGCTTGGAAGGCCATGACGGACACTTTCCAGCAGCCTTGGGCAAGCTTCCACTGCATCGTTCTGGGCGGTTGGCGCTGGGAACGGCTGTCGACGGCTCTGAGGGTGTGGACCTAGAGAAAGATGTGGAACTGC
>CAWVVG010000452.1:0-3199 GCA_963932775.1 uncultured bacterium | reverse complement strand
CTTCGCCCATTGCTTCCAGGTATTCATCAGTCATGTTCAAGATTCCTCTACTCAGGTGTGCGGCCCAACATAGCGCTTCTGAGGCGAGTCCTCAATCCCTGGTGCCGTACACTCGGGTACCGATATTCTCGCCCTCCAGTACTCGCTTTATGTTGCCCTCAACAATCAAGCTGAACACCACGATGGGGATGTCATTGTCCATACAAAGGCTGACCGCTGTGCTGTCCATCACCTTTAGGCCACGCTGCAGTACTTCCATGTACGAAACGGAGTCAAACCGAGATGCATTCTCGTGCAGCGCGGGGTCCATATCGTAGACGCCATCAACCTTAGTGGCCTTAAGGATGACATCTGCATGGATCTCCGCTGCGCGCAGTGCGGCGGCGGTATCGGTGGTGAAATAGGGGTTGCCTGTTCCTCCAGCGAAGATGACTACCCGACCCTTCTCGAGGTGCCGGATTGCCTTGCGGCGAATGTACGGCTCACAAATCTCATTGACCGTAATGGCACTCATGACCCGGGTGTATACATCCCGAGACTCCAGCGCATCCTGCAGCGCGAGACCGTTGATGACCGTAGCCAGCATGCCCATATAGTCTGCATGAGCCCGGTCCATCCCCCGAGAGGCTCCAGCCAATCCACGGAAGATGTTTCCACCACCGATCACGATGGCTATTTGAACGCCCGTGCCGTGGATTTCTTTAATCTCGTCTGCGAACCGCCCAATTATGTCGGGCTGTATGCCCATAGACTGCTCGCCGACGAGCATTTCGCCGGAGAGCTTGAGCAACACCCGTTTGTATGGAGCGGTCGGTAAAGCGATGCCTAAACTCCAGCTTGAGCAGCGGCCACTTCAGCAGCAAAATCTTCCGAGCGCTTCTCGAGACCCTCGCCCAGCACAAAGCGGCTGAAGCGACGAACCTTGATGTTCTCTCCGATCGTCGACACTGTATCCTGCACAACTTGTTCGATGGTCTTGTCGTCATCCTTGACATACTTCTGCTCGAGAAGACAGACCTCAGCGAACCACTTGCTCATCCGACCCTCAACAATCTTGGCCGCAATGTGCTCAGGCTTGCCTTCTTCGATGGTTCGGGCAAGCTGTACAGCCTGCTCCTTATCGATGGCATCCTGGGGCACTTCATCGCGGCTGACGTACTCAGGGGCCGCAGCAGCGATGTGCATGCAGATGTCCTTAACGAAGCCTTGGAAGCCAGCGTTCAGCGCGACGAAGTCCGTTTCACAGTTGACCTCGAGCAACACACCAATCTTTCCGTTGGCATGAATGTACGCCTCGACCAAGCCCTCAGAGGCGATGCGGCCAGCCTTCTTAGTGGCGTTCGCTATGCCCTTGGCGCGAAGCCAATCAAGGGCTTGCTCCAAGTCACCGCTGGACTCACTAAGTGCTTTTTTGCAGTCGAGAATACCAGCGCCGGACCGCTGGCGAAGGCTTTTGATATCGGCCATGCTTGACATGTTCAATTCTCCTCACCCATTGGGTGAAAATGTTTAAAATTACTCTGCTGCTGGAGCTTGTTCAGTAGCCTCAACGGGCGCTTCCTCGGCAGCAGCCTCAACAGGCGCTTCCTCGGCAGCGGCCTCAACGGGTGCTGCCTCGGCAGCGGCCTCAACGGGCGCTTCCTCGGCAGCAGCTTCATCCTCGGCAGTCTCTGCATTTCCACGACGGTAGATCTCAACGTTCTCGAGATCTCCACCACCAACCGCAACACCCTTGTCGACGAACTGGTCACGACCGGAGGCTTGACCCTCAATGGCTGCGTCAGCAATGGCCTGCGTGAACAGGTGGATACTCTTGAGAGCATCATCATTGCCTGGAATCACATGGGTAATTTTGTCAGGATTGCAGTTGGTATCGCAGAGGGCAACCACAGGAATACCGAGCTTATGGGCTTCGCAGATGGCGATGTACTCGCGCTTGGGGTCGATAACGAACATGGCGCCTGGAAGGCCCTTCATGTCCTTGATTCCACCCAGAGAGCGGTCCATCTTGGTAAGCTTACGAGTCAAATCGAGGGCTTCCTTCTTGGTCAGCGCCTCGAACCGGCCGTCGTCCCGTGCCTTCTCAAGCTTGACCAAGCTGTCAATAGAGCGCTGAACGGTCTTGAAGTTTGTGAGGGTTCCGCCAAGCCAGCGGTTGTTCACAAAGTACATTCCCGAACGCTCGGCCTGGGCTGAGATGATTTCTCGCGCTGCACGCTTGGTGCCTACGAACAGAATGCTCTGTCCACGAGCGGTCGTGGCCTGAATGAAGCGAAGAGCATCGTTGAGCTGCATCGCTGTCTTCTGCAGATCGATGATGTGAACACCATTCTTCTCACCGTAGATGTACGGCCGCATGCGGGGGTGCCACAGGCGAGTTTGATGGCCAAAGTGAACGCCTGCTTCAAGCAGGTCACGTAAAGATACACTGGACATAATTGTCTCCAGGGGCTCGATCGAGTCTCGTCGAGCATTTCGGGTTTAACGACCATCGGTACTGTCACCCACCCGACTTCGTCGAGCACCACCGGTGACATGCTATTTTTCCGATGTGAGAGTCCTCATGAGAATTCATGAGGCGTCACGCGATTAATACGATCACAGCAAAGGGGCAAAGCCCATTTGGAAATCAGGCAGGAGAATCCGCGCTTCCGCCGAGCGTGCCGCAACACTTCTTGAGCTTGCGACCCGAACCACACGGGCACGGATCATTGCGACCCAAGCCAAGCTGTTTGGCGGCGGCAGCAGCTTGCTCACCGGCGGCCGGCCGCTGAGGCTTGGGAGCCGCAGGCGTTGGCGGGGGTGGCTCTGGCGCGGGTGCGGGGCTCGAGAGAGACCCTGTATTTACCAGTTTCTTCGCGACCTTCTTGGACACCTCGGGAATTTCCTCATTGGGAGCGATCTCCATGCGGAGCACCTGAGAAACCACAGACTCATCGCGAAGGGACGTCATGAGCATGTACATGCTCGTGCCTTCCTTCTTGTACTCGAGCAAGGGGTTGCGCTGGCCATAGCCGCGAAGCCCAATTCCCTCTCGGAGCCTGTCCATGGCCAGCAAGTGGTCCTTCCAGAACTGATCGGTGTGCTGGAGAATGAGCATGCGCTCGATTTGGCGCATGGCTTCTTCGCCAAGCTCAGCTTCTTGCTTGCCGTAGACCTCCATCGCCTGATCTCTCAACATTCCACCGATTTCAGTCTC
>CAWVVG010000451.1:0-3206 GCA_963932775.1 uncultured bacterium | reverse complement strand
CCATCGATTGCCATTTGGTTCGGAGAAGGCCGAAGCGGACATCCCATCGGACGAATGCCTGGGCAACCCAGCACCGAGCCCATCCACGCCCATCAACGGCGGGGTGACGATGGCCTGAGCGTGGTGACCCGCTTTACTCATGGCACCCTCACGCTCACACTTCACCACTGGCCCATCGTGTTGGAAGGACGGGTGTCCTGGGTCATCTACGCCAAGCTGGAACTGAGTGGCCCTGCACCCAGGCCTGTGCGCCTTGCCTTCGCCATTCGTCCGGCATGTACCGAAGGAACGGCACCGATTTTCGAGATCAGCCGAAATGCGGATGGCTTGTGGAATGCAGATGGTGTTCCAATACTGGCTATGTCACAGCATGGAGATGAGCTCCTCGAAGGTGCACACGGTCGAGCCGATCCCTTCCACCGCTTCTCAGGTCAAGTACTCAGCGGCCCAGCCAACCCACCTGGCCCCATCGCCGTGCGGTGTCCTGCGGGCCAGGCAACCGCAGCAGAGGTGTTCCGTACGACCCTAAGTCCAGGTGAACCCTTTGCCCGATTCGCGGTGTTTCGACCGCCTTCAGGCACCCCATCGACGCTGGTTCGAACCAACGGACAGAGCTTATGGAAAGGGGCCTTGGCTGACCGCCGCGGTGTGCTGAACTCAGGCGCAGAGTTCACGCTAGAGTGCCACCAGAACCTCTATGTCGCATGTCGGCAGAGAATTCTCCTCGAGACGGATGAACAAGGCCTCGCGGGTTTGCTGGCCGCAGTCGCCCTTGCGCGTATGGGGTTTGTACGGCGTGCTGGCGTTCGCCTGGCCAAGTGGATGAATCGAGTCAAACGAGACGGCACCCTGCCAGGAGGTGACCCAACAGACGCCGCTGTCCTCGCCTGGGCCGCCGCCGAATTCGTACGATGGACCCAAGATACAGGTTGGCGCGCAGAACACCAGAATGCTTGGAAACGGCTGCTAAACCGGCTGGCAGATGACCCAGGGGAGCCTGGAGGAAAACAATTCTTCGGTGCGGATGGCTCCGGTCGATGGACCGCCATGTGGCGGGCTGTGGCACTACTCAACGGGGCCGTACAGTTGCGCGATGTGGACCCCAACCACAGCCGCTGGGCCATGGTGGGTGGGGGGGCCAGAGAAGCGCTGGGCACCGTGCTCGGTAAGGCTCCGTGGTCCTCTGCACCTGGGCGGGTTCCAGACGGTACTGCAGCGGCCATGCTTGCCGTCGCATGGTTGGGCCTGTTCGATGCCCGCCAAGCCGATGTGCTCACGACCTTAGACCATGTGGCTGAACGGCATTGGCACGGTGATGGCGTGCTCCTGCACGGAGGGGCCCATCCCGCTCTTACCGCTATTTTCTCCGTGGTGGCCGCCAGAGCGAGACCCTCGGGAGCCGCGGACCCCATCGACGTACTCGCAAAGCTGGCCTCCCCCACAGGCGCATTCCCCACAGCGCGCCACCCGCAGCGGGGCGCCCTTCAAGAAGGGGATGACCTTCTCAGTTCGGCGATGTTTGCCCTAGTTGCCCTGGACCGCGTCCGAGCGGACCGCGATACACTCACAATTCTACCCGACCTCAAATTCGCAGCGGAACTGCCCACACCCTTCGGTAAAATCAGTCACACTGAGAATGAGACCAAGGGCAAGTGGGTAGGCCGGACTCCCACCATCATCTTGGCGGAGGATTAATGCCCGACTTCGATTTCATCATCGTTGGATCCGGATTCGGGGGTTCAGTTTCCGCACTGCGCCTGGCGGAAAAAGGCTACTCCGTCGGGGTCATCGAGATGGGCAAGCGATGGCGCACCGAAGACTTCCCAAAGACCAACTGGAATCTCCGTAAATTTCTTTGGGCTCCAGCGCTCTCGTTTTACGGTTTCTTCCGAATGACGCTGCTCAAGGATGTGTTCATCCTCAGCGGAACTGGAGTAGGTGGCGGCAGTCTCGTCTACGCAAACACCCTTCCGGTCCCCAAGGACGAGGCATGGGATGACCCAGTCTGGGCTGAACTGGATGACTGGCGAGCGGTCATGCCTGCCTTTTACGCGGTGGCCAAGCGCATGCTCGGGGTCACCCGATACCCTGGGCGAACCTTGGCAGACGAACTGATCCTCGACTACGCTCGCGAGATCGGTACCGAGGACACCTTTGTTGCCGCACCGGTTGGCGTATGGTTCGGCGAACCCGGAAAGGAAGTTCCCGACCCCTATTTTGATGGCAAAGGACCCACGCGCACCGGCTGTATTGAGTGTGGTGGTTGCATGATCGGTTGTCGATACAACGCCAAGAACAGCCTGGATTACAACTACCTGTACCTGGCCGAGGAGCTGGGGGTCACGATCATCCCTGAGACCCTGGTTACCGGCATCGAGCCCCAGGACGATGGAAGCTACAAGCTATCTGTAGAGCGTTCTACCTCCCGACTGTTCAAGGAGCGGAAGCGCCTACATGCGGGTCAGGTGGTGCTGAGCGGCGGAGTTTTGGGAACGGTGAAGCTACTGCTTGCCTGTGCTGCGAAAGGCCAACTGAGGAACCTGAGCAGCCAGCTGGGGAACTTTGTTCGAACCAACAATGAGGCCATCCTCGGTGTCACAGTCGGCGACCGCACGCTCGATATGACCGATGGCGTCGCAATCACATCAAAGGTCGCCCTCGATGAGCGAACCCACCTTGAGCCCGTGCGATACTCCGCGGGCTCGGATGCCATGTCTGGACTCGCAACACTGCTGACGGATGGTGGTGGAAGAGTACCCAGGTCCCTCAAGTGGGTCGCGACCTGTCTCCGCCACCCCATCAACTTCTTGCGCTCCCTTTGGCCCTTCGGATGGTCCAAGCGGACCATCATGTTGCTGGTAATGCAGCATGTTCCAGGCCATATGCGGATTCGACTCCAGCGCCGCTGGTGGTGGCCTTTTGGGCAGAGCCTGTCGTCCGATGCAGAAGGCTCACAGGTGCCCCGCTACATTCCCGCCGCCAATGCGGCCGCCCGAAGCATCGCCGCGAAGATGAATGGTATGGCTCTCAGCTCGGTCACCGAGGTGCTGCTCGATGTGCCCACAACCGCGCACATCTTGGGTGGTTGTGCGATGGGCATGACACCCAAAGAAGGGGTCATTGACCCGCAGAACCGAGTGCACGGTCACCCCGGTCTCTACGTCATCGACGGCTCAATGATCGGTGGGAACCTCGGGGTGAACCCA
>CAWVVG010000450.1:0-3217 GCA_963932775.1 uncultured bacterium | reverse complement strand
TCTCTGATGGTGAAGCCGTGATCCGCCGAGGCAAGTCGAGCGTTCCACCACTGTCGTCTGTTTCAACACCCACAAAAGGCGGACCTTCCGTCGGGTACTCGTCGGCCTCAAAGACCCTTGAGCTGATGTACATCTTGTAGTGGCTCAGGTCCTCGTCGTCGATGCCATTCAAGTCTACGATCAGACTGCCATCTCCAAAGCCTACGTCCCGATTCTTAAGACGAACCGTTGAGGGGGGGTTGTCCACCTGAATCGTGGTGCTGTCGTGACCCACTCTGCCCAGCCCATCTTCCACTACAATCCGAATGGTGTTCTCTCCCTCTCTGAATGCTCCATCCACGGTAAATTGAGCCCACGATGTGTCTCCGGCCTCGACCGAGCCCTGTGCCAAGCGCTCGCCACTCTCGTTGTCGGAGGCCCCGACCAACGCGGTCCATTCTCCGCCGGTATCCGATGAGAAGCCAATGGCCACCTCGTCGCCATTGAGCGCGCTTTTCGCCACGCCGTCGATGATCTCCACCCACGGGCGATCGGTCATGATGTGAAGCTCACCATTGTCGGTCCCTGCGAACAGGTACCCATCCACTACGCCAAACTCACGGACATCGCCGCCCCCTGTAGGCAAGTCGAAGATGTCCAACTGTGTCACCTGAGGTGTGCCCGATGTGGGCTCCAAGTCATGAATCAGGATTGCTTGCTGGTCGGTGTCGCTAATTGCGAACCACTCCTCATCTACATTCGCTGCCAAAGCGGAGGCGCTCTCGACCCCCGCACCTTCGTTCAGGAACAAGGATAAAACATTGGACCCAGTCTGAAAATCGAGGACCCCAGAGCGTCCACCTGCCACCAGAACTCGGTTGGTCCCGATGGTGAGAATGTCCGCCGTTTGTGCGGCACCAGGTGCGCCTTGCTGTTGGGTGGCTCCACCAGAACCCGTGTCAACCTTGGAAAAGCTCGACCCGCCGTGAGACAAGAACAAGAATTGATCGTTGGCTTCCAAGTCATCCACAGACCGGTACCCGAGTGTGGAGGGATACCCATTTGTTAGAACTGAGCCCAGCCCAGGGTTGTATGCAACAACCTGAGGATTCCCATCGGCGGATGGGTGCTCTGCCAGGCCAAACACCAAGGTGCTGTTCGAGGTGAGCCCGATCAAATCAGTGTCGCTAAAGTCCACAGGGTCCGTAGAATTTTTGATGGCCCCATCGGTGACCTCAAACCAGCTCAGAGAACCGTCGGTGCAGGCTGCGTAGAACCGGACGTCGTCAATTGGAGATGCCGCTATACCGCCCACAGACTCACAAGGCGCCGCGTCCATAAGAGTCCAGGTATCGGAATCGACCACGTGAACCGTGTTGGCACTCAACACCGCAACCGTTTGGCCGTCCCTTGAAACCACCACATCTTCGATGGCGGAACCCAATTCCAGGGTGGCGGCCACTCGCTCAGGCCACGCATGAGCGGACCCCACTAGCATCAGCACAAGAATCATTACAGGTAGCCTTCCGTCCAGAGCCCAGTCGCGATGGCCAGCGCATTGGCGCTCGCACCCACGCGCAGGTTGTCCGCCACCACCCACAGGTGAAGGCGACTGGAGTCCGGGTCTAAGCGGATGCGACCCACATAGATTGAGCTGTCACCCGCTACTCGACGGGGGCCCGGTACTGGGTCTCCCACACGCACTCCAGGGGTTTCCACCAGGAGCTCTCGTACGGCATCCAGATCGATGCTGTGGTCAAACTCGATGACCAAGTCGGCGGCGATTCCCGCGAACATTGGAGCCAAGACGAACGACATCAGGGCTTGTTCAGGTTTCCACCCGAGTACATCCGCGATCTCAACTGCAACCCGCCGCTCGACCGTGGTCCAGCCCTCGACAACCTCGCCCAACTGAGACATCAGGTCGAACGCAAGGCCATTGGAGAACACAGTGCGCGGGGGTGTCTGGCCGTTGAACAGCGACACCACTTGTCCTGACAATTCCTCTGCACCTGCTTTTCCTGCACTGCTGGCAGACATCAACACGGTACCTCGTACCGACTGAGCACCCCGGTTTGCCAGCTGACTCAGAACCGTGCTGAGCACTACAGCCGGCGCACTAGGCGAGCAAATGACCCGGGTGTCAGCAAAGTCCGCAACCGGCGCCATGCTCACGCTGGGCACCATCAGCGGAGACTTGTCTCCGTGGGTAGCGCCGATATCAATCACTGGGATGCCCTCCTCTTGGAGATGGGGAACCAAGCCCCGGCTCACATTTGCAGGCACGGCCAAGAATACCAAATCGACTCCCTCAAAAACCGCCGCAATGCCCTCTGAGGAAGGCAAGGACTGCACGCGATGGGAGCGCTCCCGAACCTCAACCACCTCCCCATTGGAAGATGGTGATGCGAACAGCCTGAACGCAGCCACTGGCAGGTTTGCCCTGTCCAGCACATTCAGTAGGTCTCGTCCCACTGCTCCTGTGGCACCCACCACTGCAACGGTGAGTCCATTCTCCGGGTTCTGTTTGGTCTTCATCGGCCCGATGTATCGCGTCTGGCCCTATTTTGCTCGGCCCTTATTAGGCCTCAATGGGTTCGTCTCGGTACCCTCGCAAAATTTCTTCTATTCGGTCTCGGCCCCGAAGTTTTTGCTTCTTCAGGACCCGTAACTGCTGCCTATCAATGGGAACCAAATGGTCCCGGGCAGCCATGCTCTCGATGTCCTGTTCGAATTTCTTGTGGGCATCTATCAGCGAGCGAAGCTCGGGGTTTTGAGGGAGGAACCGCTCTAAAAGCAAACTGTCCGCGACTTCCATCGGCTCTCCACGTAGGGGGGAGCCATCAAGGTACCGAAGGAAACGAAGTACTGTCAACCGCAGCCCAACGCATGCTTTAGCTGCGTTCCGACTGCTTTTTGGCATCGGAATCGCGGAGGTACTCCAAGGCAACTTCATGGGGTTCCATGGCCGTAGCAATGCGTACTTGGCCGAGCAATGCCACTGCCCAGGCCGGAGACTGCCCAGCGTCATCTACAAGCTCGCCACCCGATTCCAGTATCGCAGCCTCCCCCACCAAAGCCCCCTCACCCACGGCCACAAAGGGTCCGTCCTGAAGCACAGAACTTATGGCTTCATCAACAGCACCCGTGAGGGCCACCGGTGCTGCACCAGAGCAGTCGAACCACTGGGCGTACATTCGGGACTTCCGGGCATCAAGCAGTGCCAGCACCTTGTCGG
>CAWVVG010000449.1:0-3218 GCA_963932775.1 uncultured bacterium | reverse complement strand
CCAGCCAGACACCGGCGGCTCCCGAAGTGGTGTCCGCTTGTCTTGCGGAAGCCGTACACCCCAGGTCCGAGCGATTGTTTCCGTTGTCAGGAGAGGACGGTCGCATGCTGGCACGGCTGCGTTTTGCTGAGCGAGTCCGGCCCAAGGAAGAATGGCCTTCCTGGATCGCCAACCCGAGGTCCTTGGTGGATGAGTGGTGTATGGGCAGACGAAGCTTTGCTGATCTGCGCAAGCTGGATGTGGCCGCCGATTTGTTGGCGAGGTTGCCATGGGCGCTGCGGACTGTGTTTGAACACGTGGCACCCGAGAGAATGACCGTGCCCAGTGGGGCCAAGATTCGCCTCGAATACCCCGTCGATCAGGCGCCGGTGTTGGCCGCTCGGATTCAGCAGATGTTTGGCCTGATGTCGACGCCCAAGCTGGGCGGCGTACCGGTCACCGTACACCTGTTGGCTCCCAATGGACGTCCAGCACAGCAGACTCAAGATCTCGCCAGCTTCTGGGCCAACACCTATGCCGATGTACGAAAGGACCTTCGCGGTCGATATCCACGTCATGCTTGGCCGGAGGATCCGTCAAAGGCCATTGCAGAGAACCGACCGAAGCGAAGGCGGTAGCCAACAGGTCTTTAAAGTGTGCCGTTCTTGAGCTTAGCGTCCACGATAAAGGGGCCGAATGGCAGCATCGACGCGATGAATGGAATCGCGGTTTGCTTGAGGGACCAGCCTTCCTTGCTCTTGGCATCCAAGAGGGCGAAGCAGAAGCCCACCCACAACATCCCGTGAGCCTGCCCGATGATCTTGACCCAGCTTGGGTCTCCCCAGATGTACTTGAGGGGCATGGCAAAGCAGAGCAGGGCGAGGAAGGACATGCCTTCAATCATCCCGATCACGCGGAGTCTTCCAATGGTTGTACTAAGCATGGATGGCGCCTATCTCGGTGTCGCACCTTCAGCGAGAACGGAGTCCAGTCAATAAATAAGCGCGACCGACTCCTGACTGGCCTCGCTCTGTTCCGATGAGCAGGTCGTCGGCGCCATCACCGTCCACATCGCCTCCACTGGTCACTCGAATGCCCGCGTGGTCATTGGCTTGCTCCCCTTCGAAGTGAACGCTCGCCTCGGCGACATCGTGGACGCCGGGTGTGAGGGCGTGAGACCAGTACAGGTACACGTGTCCGGGGCTGTCCATGCCCATCGGGGCGGGGCCGGTATCGAGGGTAGGAGGCGCAAGACCGCTGGCACCGATGACGACCTCTGGCGACCCGTCGCCATCCAGATCCATATCGCTCTCCACGCTCACCCCGAGAAGGTGGTTGGTCTGCGACGTCACAAATCGGATGTGTGCCTCGGTGTCGAGCAAGGAACCGGAGTCCAGCTGAGAACCGAGAAAAATCGTTGCCTCGCCGCCTCGGACACTCGTCCGTTCTCCTTGGTGGGCACCCACGATGATTTCGTCTTTGCCATCGCCATCGAGGTCGCCGACGGCACCGATGTCGTAGCCAAGCTCACCCCGGATGGCTGTTCCTACGAGGTGCACATCGGCATCGGCCAAGTGCCCCAGGTCGGTGGTGCCGATGGTGGTGCCGAGGAGCACATAGACCTTGCCGCCATTTTCTGCTCCCTCATCCTGACGCCGCGCACCCACCGCGACGTCGTCCAGCCCATCGCCGTCCACGTCCCCAAGGTGGCTGACCTTGAATCCAGCTTGGTCATCATCGGATTCACCATCCCAACGGGGTGTGTGGGTGGTCAAATCAACAGGGCCCGTGGTGAGCGCCGCACTGGTCACGACCCAGACACGGCCCAATGCGGCTGGCGCACCACAGCAGGCCCCCATCACTATATCGGAGCGGCCATCCCCATCCACGTCGCCTGCAGAGTCGAGTCCATGGCCCAAGGTTTCGTTGTCTCGGGAGCCGCCGATGGTCCATGTGGCTTCATCGAGTCCATGGATTCCGGGTGTGATGCCCGCACCTGAGATTCCGTAGACCCGCCCCTGAAGGATGCCGTCGTCTGCGGAGTGGTAGCCCGCGATGAGCAGGTCAGGTGTCCCATCCCCATCGATGTCTCCACCGGTAACCAGGGTATGTCCTGCCAGATCACCCTCGGCTTCACCCAGCCAGCGGGCATGGGCACGGCCCAGGTCCACATGGCCGGAAGACGGAATATCGGCGCCTCGAAACAGTGCGACTTGTCCGCCCCACTCCGCGCCACCCATTCCGGCAGCGCGGTCTGCGGCGATCAGCAGATCCCCTCGGCCGTCTCCATCGATGTCACCGGCCCTGGCTGCGGCCCGTCCAGCTCGGGCGCCAGTCTCACCACCACCGATGACGATGGGTGCATCGGCCAGGTTCATCCAGCCCGGTGTGGGCGGTAGGTCGCCTGTGTCGTCGGTGGGATCGGAAGTGTCATCGAGGGAAGGGTCGGGTTGGTGCGGATCAATGTCTGCCGTATCGCTGGGTGAACCCGAGTCACATGGGCCATGGTCGTCCCGCCCGGCGCCGGGACTGCAGGGCGTGGGCGCCTTGTCGGTACAGCCCATCAGCGCGATTGTGATCCACCAGTTCATCGGTTCACAATGTAGCAGGGCTCCTTGATACTATGGGGGCCATCATGCCCAAAGTATCTAAAACCAGGTCCCATTATCGTTGGCTGGCCTTGTTGCTCTCCACCATGATTGGCCTTGTCTGCGTGGAGCTTGGGCTGAGGAATGTATATCGAACCCTGCCGAGCATCAGTGCATTGGATGGTTCTGACTTTCGCCTGGAGTGGTTGGTGGATCTCTCCGACGACCCCGATGGTTCCCTGTGCCACGAGGTCGAAAGCTTTCTCTCTCATCGATCCCGCTGGACGGGTCCAGATACCGATACCGAGGTGTACTTCTCGGAGCTGCACCGTGTGAATATGGCAAGCGAAGGGGAAGTCACAAAATTCGGGAGCGGAGAGACGGAGCGAACCCTGTGGATCGGTGGGGACTCATTGGCCTACGGTCTCGGCGTGGAGTCCCAACAAAGCCTGGGCGCTCACCTCTCACGATCGATGGCATCAGAGACAGGTGGGTCCGTATATATGCGCAACCTAGCGGTGCCTGGGGCTGGCTTTTGTACGGTCGTACAGCGGGTAGCGGGGGCACTGCATCGGCAGGTGCCGGACATCGTGATGGTCGTCCTGTCGGCCGATGACCTCGACGAGCGGCTGATGCTCTCGGTAAATGGTC
>CAWVVG010000448.1:0-3224 GCA_963932775.1 uncultured bacterium | reverse complement strand
CGGAGTCGGTGTCTGCGATGGAGCCTGTGGCCTCGGCCAATGCCTCCATCTGAGGAAGACCGCCACCACCCCAGGAGCTGGTCATGACGCCGATGGTGTAGCCGCCGAGGTCAGCAAAGGCATCCACGACATCGGTTTGGCCCGCATCGAGCGGGCAGCCGCCGGGTACGCCGTATCCAGCCTCCGGGTCGCGAAGGTAATTGTCGGTCGCGTAGACCATGACGGGGAGTGCATAGTCACGGAAACCGAAGCCACCGATTTCACCACCACCTGAGCTGGTGGCTGAGAAGGACTGTCCGCCTGTGCCGGAAAAGGGGTCATCCTCTGTGGCAATGAAGGGCTTTACATCCGTGTCCGCGTTGTATGAACCGTTGCAGTTCTGGTCGTAGCCTCCGCCCAGGGCGCCTTGGTACAAGGCCTCCATGCTGGACTCGGGTCCATCGGCTCCCGAATGGATTGGCACGCCTGTGAGCTGAGCCTGAACCGCAGCAATATTGTCTGTGACCTGTTGGCGGAGAATGAATGGTTTGTCTCCCGACCAAGAACTTCCATAGCTGGCGTAGGCATAGTCATCGTAGGTCGCAAATCCGTACTCGGCATCGGGAATGAGGCTGCCCAGCCCGGTCACAATCGAGGAGAACTCGCTCGCCATGGCGTTTGCCGTGCCTGACATCGAGCAGGTCGTATCGATCAAGAAGGCCACATCACCCATCTGGATGCGCAGCTCAAACTCGAAATTCTCCTCGATACCGGTACGCTCGGGTACCTCCACGTAGATGCCATCGATGACAGAGCCAGAGTCGGTGGGGTCGGTTCCCGCCGCGATCTCGCCGCCATCCGAGAAGCCATCGCCGTCGGAGTCTGCGTCGTAGGCATCGGTGCCGTACACGTTGATCTCGTCCCAGTCGGAAATGGAGTCGCCGTCTGCGTCGGTGTCTGCAAAGTCGTAGTCGCCGTCACCGTCGGTGTCGTTGGGCTCCTCTTCGGGGTGCTCAACGCCGCCTTCCATGGCATCCGCAACGCCGTCGCCGTCGGAATCGAGGTCGAGGTAGTCGGGTGTACCATCGCCATCGGTGTCTCTGGGGTCGTCTTCCCACTCGGAGGTTCCGCCTTCCCACTTGTCACCGATGCCGTCGCCGTCGGAGTCGATATCCATGTAGTCCGGGATGGTGTCGCCGTCTGAGTCCGGGGTTCCGCAGTCCAGTCCGATCTCGTGGACATCTGAGATGCCGTCGCCGTCGTTGTCCGGGTCCGCGAAGTCTCGGACACCGTCGTCATCTGTATCGGCGACCTCACCGTCTATGTCTCCCGCTTCGGATTCGTCCCCGATGCAGTTGTTGTCCGCGTCGAGGTCGAGAAAGTCTGGGATACCATCCTGATCGGAGTCGATAGGAAGCGTCATGATATCGGTGTCGCCGGCCTCGATGTGGTCAAGGATGGTGTCGCCATCCGAGTCTGGATCCTCAAAGTTCGCTATGCCGTCGCCGTCTGCGTCGTCAAAACCATCGTGACCGTCGATGATCCCATCCCGGTCCGCATCATCGTACTCGTAGGTGGCCTCACCGGTGTCGACGACATCGGCGGGCTTCTCTGTGGGGCTGCAGCCTGCGAGAAGCATGACCAGGAGCGAGGTGTGGAGGGCGGTTAGGTTCATAATATTTCCAATCGAAATGGCTGATGCTGTTGTATACCCGGTTGAACGGGGGACTTGCAGGGTATATTTTTGTCCTAAAATAGTCCGGGAACGACGATAATCAAAGGTTCGGATGCCAGTAGGGTCACATCATCTCCGAACACATTGAGCGTGACTACGTAGATGGCGTCATCCGGTAGTGCAGGTACGGTTCCATCAAGGGTGATGGTGAAGCTTAGTTCCTCACCGGTGATACCAACCGTCATGTCTTCGTATGACTCGGGTGCGACGGTCTGGATGAACCCCCACGGGTCGGTCTCCACCTCGAGGTGGATTCGGTCAAAATGGATGCCACCGAGCAGCCACTCAACAGCCCCAACAACCGTATTTCGGAATTCCGTGGACGAGCCCCCCCACTCAAAGACCAAGGGCGTGTCTGCAGTACCGTCACCATTCGAATCGTAGTCGGAGTTTGTGAGCTCAGCGAGAGTTTCCATCTGCGCAACGGGGTATCCGTCGTCTGCGGCCACACCGATGAGTCGCGCTCCGATGTCCTCTGCTGCTGCGACCACATCGGACATGCTTGCATCCATTGGGCATCCGCCGGGTGAGGTGTAGCCGTCCTCTGGGTCCCGCATATAGTTGTCGGTTGCATAGATAAGGATGGGTAGAACCTCGGCACGGAAACCCATGCCACCAATTCCCCCGCCACCCGGTGAGTCACCGTCCCAAGCTTCACCGTCGGTTCCGCTGAAGGGGTCGTCGGCGCTGGAGAGGAACGGGAGTACATCGGTATCCTCGTTGAAGTCGCCATCGCAATCTTGATCGTACCCGTTACCGGTCGTCGCTTGGTACAAGGCCTCGATGGAGGATTCCGGCCCATCGGCGCCGTGGTGGTCGTCTGGTGTTTCGCCGAGTGCTGTCTGGACCCGCTCGGTGTCGCTGGTGACCTGTTGTTGCAGGATGAAGGGACGGTCTCCAAGGTATCCGACTCCCCATGGGGCCATTGCATAGTCATCGAAGGTCGCAAAGCCATACTGGGCGGTGGAAATGCTCTCGGCAATGTCCGTCACCATTTCATCGTACTCGGTGGCCATCGCAGTTCGGGTGGCTCCCATTGAACAGGTGGTGTCAATAAGAAAGCCAATGTCGACCGTGTTGATTTCAGTCTCCATGGTGAAGTCATATGTGACTCCAATGGAACTCTCGGGGACCTCCACGTACAAGTCTGTTGTCGAGCTCGGGTCGGTAGGATCTGTTCCCGCTACGATCTCAACACCGTCGGTGACGCCGTCACCATCGGTGTCGTCATCATAGGGGTCCGACCCGACCGTTGAGTCCTCGTCCTCGTCACCTGCGGCATCGCCATCTGAATCGAGGTCTACATAATCTGGAGTGCCGTCACCATCTGTGTCTCGAGGCGCATCGCTGGGGTCGGCCACATCGCCTTCTTCCATGTCGCTGATTCCATCGCCGTCGGAGTCGTCATCGAGGTAGTCGGCGGTGCCGTCGCCGTCGGAATCTGCAGGGGAGTCCGCATCGGGTCCTGCCTCCCACGTATCTCCAATACCATCGCCGTCGGAGTCGTCAT
>CAWVVG010000447.1:0-3229 GCA_963932775.1 uncultured bacterium | reverse complement strand
CATCCCCCGCCGATAGCGAGAACGTACCGGGCTCGAAGTGAAGAATCGGCGGCAACTCCCAGGCCTTGTTCACAAAGAAGGGCTCGGATTCCACCGTATCGGTCGCACCGTCGTAGCGATTCATGGCCGCACACTCTCCCCACTCGTGGTTGTGGGAGCTCACCAAAGCCACCTCCACATCCCGCTCCATTACGCAGGTACGGGTCGCCACACTGTCGGCCCCTGCCGGCACTTCGATGTCGCCGATGTCGTCAAACAACAGACCCGCGATGTCGGTGACCTCCTCGGGCTCAATGGTCTCAATATTAAGAATGGCATTGATGGAAATCGGGGCGTCCTTGGCATTCACATAGTGGTGGCTGAACACCAACAATAGGGGAGCCGTCATGGGCGCCGCGACACCTTCAGGCATCGTGATTTTCTGATTGTCCCGCTGACTAGGAAAGATCGTGTAGGCCGTCTCCATGGTGTTGAGTTCACTGCAGGGGTACTGCCCCACGGTCGCACCCAGGGCCGCCTCCGATGTGCCCTCGCCCACAAAGGCATCGAGAAAAGAGAACTCGCCGATGAGCACGTTCATGTGGTGGGTCCCATCGGTGACCAGGCTCTCCAGCTCATTCACCCAGTACAGCTTTTCATCCTCGTGAGGCTCGAGGCGCATCACCGTGCACAGCTCGATCTCTGAAAAAGCAGGCACCTCGTAGACCGGAGTGACCAGCTGGTAGCCACTCTCGGGCACCGGCAGCGACAGAGGCTCGGCGGCGGAATCGGAATCATCAACCGGTTTGCTGGCGGTGCATGCAATCAGCAGAAAGGACAGCCACATGAAGCGCTCCGGGTAGGCGAACCAACAATAGCACGGCCCTTTGGCACCCTGAAATACCCAAAGGGCCGCACCATTCCTCCAGTCGCGAAGGGCACCGCAGCGGAGCCACCTCAGCTGGCCGAGACCACCCGAACAATAGGCTCACCGTCCTCGGACCAGCGCACGGTTGCCTCCATGGGCCGACAGCACACATCGCAGTCCTGCACCATGGCACCGGAGTCACCCCCGTCGATCAGGATGTCCACCCACTCAAAGCAGGTGGGACACTGGGTGCTCACTGAATGCATCGTCATCTCCGTTGACCATTAGCTTCGCACAAACGGACCATCGCCACAGAGAACTGAGTCGGCCAACAACTGGCCAATGGCCACCCAAAACCCTGGGTGATACGCCACTGTCATGACAGAAAAAGCGCTTCAGTTGCCGGATGGATGGGACAATTCTCGAGACATCGTGCTCATTGTCGGCGAGCACTCCGCCGCCTCCTTGGCGCCCTTTGTAAGCCACGGGGTCAAGCGCATCTTGGCCTTGTTTCCCGAACCGCTGCAGATCGAGGACGTACCCGAGGGGGTCACGGCCATTCAGACCGAGGCGGAACTGCGAAATTGGGTCATGAAGCTCGCCAAACCCGCCAAGCACATCCGGGTAGGAAAAACGGCAAGCTGCACGGTGGACGATGCCGTCATCAAACACTTCATGGAGGCCATCTCAACCGCCGCTCAGAAGGGCCGTGACTTCCTGTTGACCCTCTATGAACTCGCACCCTTCTGGGCCCACAATGGCGTACGAAACAACCACTTCATCGCCTCACGCCCCATGATTGGCGATGTGGGCGACGCCTTCAAGGGTGTGCCCATGATCGTCGTGGGCGCCGGGCCGTCCCTGGCCAAAAACATCGACGTGCTCAAGAAAGCCCAAGGAAAGGCCATCATCGTGGCGGTAAACCGAACCCTGCGCTCTCTGCAGAATGCCGGAATCCACCCCGACTTCACCATCGCCCTCGAGCCCAGAGACGTGCGATGCCAGTTCGAAGGGATTGCTCTGGACCAAATTCCGGGTGTGCTCTTGGCAACCTCAGTGGACCGCAATCTCTACGAGCTCGAAGATGCCTTCACACTATCGTACTACAACAACGCCGTGCTCGATGGTTGGATGCTCGACGCTGTGGACCAACGCCACGAAGCCTCGTCGATGGGCACAGTATCCCACTCCGCTTTCACCCTCGGTGTGGCGTGGGGATGCGACCCCATCATGCTCGTGGGCCACGACCTGTCCTTTCCCGACGGCAAGTACTACCACAAGGACGGAGCCGACGGCGACACCGAGGTGGTCATCGACCCGGTCACCGGTGAGAGCACACTCTCGGGCTTCAGCGAAGATGTCACCAACACCCTGCTGGGCGACGCACCCAAGGCCTTCCACGCCGTCGAGGTCCCCGGCTACTACGGCGGAATGGTACCCACATCGCCCAGTTTCTCGAACTTCCGGGAGTGGTTTGAGCAGCTCGCTGACCAATATGGAAGAGACCACCGACTGGTGAACTGCACCGAGGGCGGGGCCTTTATTCGCGGCATGGAACACCTGCCCTTGGCGGATGTGATGGCCGACCTTCCCGACACCAAACCCAATGTCCGTGGAGTCCTCGCTCACACCGAAGCCAGCACGGCGGTGCAGGAACGAAGCCAGCGCATGCGCATGCGCCATGTGGTCATGACCCGAGACTTGGACCGAGTCGCTCAGCTGAGCAAGAAGTGCTTGCGGCTCATCGACAAGTCCATGACCAGGTCCCAATTTTTGGATCAGCTATCCCAAGCCGAGGCCCTGTTAAAGTCCGCTTCCGCCAAAATAGAAGCACTCAACTTGGCGACCCAAGAGGCCATCAAGACTGCGGTAAGTAGCGGGGCTGAGATCAAGACTGTCCGAGACTCCTTGCGCTTTAGTAAGAAGCTCTACACCATCATCCACGAGCAATCCCGACTCCTTCACAGAGAGGGGCAAGAAGTGCTCGACACCTGGCCAGAAACTCCCCACAACTGACCAGGCGGCCGAAAAAGAGGGTACCCTGCCAAACAGCTACACCCTCGGAGCAACGATGGCCTCGCCCATGCACTGGATATTGCTATTTACCGCGCTCGCTGGCTGTACCAAGTCCGAACCGGCTGACTGCATGGAAGGCACCATGCACGATGAGAGCGACCACTGCATTCCCGAAGTTCAAACGGAGGACTCGGGTGGCCAAAACCCGGAACAACCCACCGACGCCGACGCTGACGACAGTGGACAAGCCGAGATACCGGTGGACGACACCATCGTAAAGCTGGTCGCTGGCATCGATCACAGCTGTGCACTCCGAGCCGATGGGCTCCTGAATTGCTGGGGGCGTGCCGACCTCGTCGCATCCAC
>CAWVVG010000446.1:0-3244 GCA_963932775.1 uncultured bacterium | reverse complement strand
CTTTGCATCTCGACCCTCGACCACTTCGACCATTGCGTCTTCGCCATCGCCTCGGATCACCATGTCGATCGCTGAGTTCCGCAGCATGCGCACAGGCATGGCTTCCGCGTGGACACCTCCAGCGACAACGAGGCAGTCCGGAACTTCTTCTTTGACGATTCGGGCGATCACGTGGGCTGCGAGCGCCTGGCTTGTGAGCACCGAAAGCCCCACGCACTTGGGTTGGTGTTTACGGATGAGGGCTCGGATCTCTCGATCGTCCAGATGCTCTGCGTGGGCATCGCAGACTTTCACGGAATGGCCCCGCTGCTCCACATTGGCCGCGATGGTCAGCACACCCAGCGGAGGCAGGGTGCTGATTAAACGTGCGCGCCCTTTGGCCGCAGGCCAGGGTGGGTACACCAGTAGTAAGTCGAGGCGTTCACTCATGGTCAATAAAAGGTAGCACGCCCTCAACAGTCCAAGAGGGTTTAGACTCGGTTTGAGATGATGCGAACTTGGAGAGCCAATGCTGCGTGGCTGCTTGCTGCCCTTGGGGTGGCCTGGGCGGCTGTGGAAAAAGTTCGGGGAGCTTGGGCCTACGCGGTGGGCAATAGCCAGGCTTCAGCCTCGGACTCTTTGCCGCTGTTCTTGGGCGCGAAAGCCGTCCACAGTGGGCTGGACCCCACCG
Organism: uncultured bacterium; assembly: GCA_963932775.1. Classification (GTDB taxonomy): domain Bacteria; phylum Myxococcota_A; class UBA796; order UBA796; family UBA796; genus UBA796. The sequence goes on along the minus strand of CAWVVG010000446.1, from coordinate 2,574 downwards.
ACCCAGAGGTCCTTCAGTCCGTGTATTTGGCTGCGGATATGCAGGTCACAAAGGCCATCTTCAGCGTGCTCTATCCGCCGAGTCTTCACGTGATGCTGCAGCCTTTGGCCGGCCTGAGTCACTACGGCTTTTTGTTTTATTGGCGATTGATCCTGTTGGGTGGGTTGGTGGCTGGGCTGGCCGCCGCTGGAACGGTAGGGGTCAAAGGCCGGCGTCTGCCCCTGGCCATGGCGCTCTCTGTACTGGGCGCATTCGCCCTGTTTCCCCTGTTCGTCGGTGTGCAGCTCGGTCTCGGGCAACCCAATCTTTTGATCGTGGGCTTGTTCGGCCTTGCAATGGGCTGTGTGGCCCGGGGTTTACCGGCTTTGGCCGCCCTTGTGGCCGTGGTTGGAGCGGGAGTCAAGCTGGTGCCAGCGGTCATTATTTGGCCATTACTCTGGTCCAGACGCTGGCGCCCACTGGCCATCGCTGTTGGCCTGGGAGTCGTCTTGGCTGGGCTGACCTTGGTTCATGTTCCGTTGGAACGAATCGTGGACAACCTCGCTTCGACCCTCGCCTTCCAGAAGACGGTCGAGCCCCACTGGCTTCACGACCAGGGCCTGCCCACCTGGGGCCGCTTTATTGGATTCCTGCGCCGGCCATCTCTGTTGATTATGTCCCTGGCGTTGACCGCTTGGGCGGTCTGGAACAACCGCACGGATGATGGGCGCCGAGGGGAGGCGAGCGCTGTGGGCATGGCCTTGCTCGCGACCGCACTCGCCGCGGACTCTACTGGGGTGGGCGCATACTACGCGACCATGGCGATGCCGGGGATGGTGGCTGTCCTGACCTGGCCCTTGTCGGAACGAAGGTCTCGTGGTGCGTGGGTGGCATGGCCCGCGGTGTTGTCCATCGTTGCCTTGACCGATGGGGGCTTGATCTACAGCACGCCAGACGTGGAGGTTCGGCTGGTACTGGCCTGTTCCATCATCTGGGTGGCCGTCGCCGCTCGGTTGATTTCACTCGCACACCCTTGGACCCCCAAGGCGAAGTTGGTTGGAAGTGGCTTGGTTTTGCTCGCTGTGGCGTACGCCAGCTTGTGGACTTGGCGCCCACCATTTCGTGGCCACAAGACCCTTCCTGAAGCTTTTCCTGGGTCTCTCACCACACCCGAGTCACCACCGGTTGCGCCAATCCCTCACGATGCTTCCCCTCGATGACTCATTCCATGCTATTTGAAGCCAACGGTAGGTGTTGCTAGACTGGTGTCGGCCCCGGTTTTCAAAATCGGTGAGGCGCGTTGAAGAGCGCTGTCTGGTGGGTTCGATTCCCATCACTTACCGCCATCACAGAACGTTGAGCTTTGCCGGTGTATATTGCTGGAACCGGAAGCTTGTGAGACCATCCGAACATGCGCATGCTACTGCTTACCGTTTTCCTGACCATCTCCACACCGGCCCATGCGGAGGCGACGACTGCGGAGTTTCTGGAGCAACACCAGTCCGCTTCTAAGGACGGACAGCGCTACTTGGAGAGCTTTCTCGGGGGTTTGATTGCGGCGTACATCTGGGCCAATATTACCCTCAAGACGGAAGGGCAGCAGCCGCTTTTCTGTCTGAATGCGGTGGGTGGAAAAGAGATTGAGAACCCGATTCGTTTGCTCCGAAATGCCGTTGCAAATCATCCAGGGACCAAGTCGTCCCCCGTGGGAATGGCCATGCTTGCCAATCTTAAGCGCCGGTGGCCTTGCCGCCCCACGAGGTTGAAGAAGATAGACAAATCTGGGATGATGGAGTCCGATGGCACACCCGCCGATTGATTCGGTTACGTGTGCGTCATTCCCCAGGAGGAACAATGATTCGTTTGATCTCGGTTGCTGCTCTGGCCAGTCTCGTAATGGGCTGTCCGCAAGCGATAGAAGGCCCTAAAGGTGCAGTCCAAAAGACCGGTGCGGCTCCAATGGGCTCCGGTCCCGGAAATGCACCGTCGGGCGCACCCCCGCCTCCGAACGTCGGAACTTCAGATAAGTTGAAGGCTCCTCCCGGTGCACCGAGTGTTCCAGCAGACCAGCTTCAACGGGCCATTGGTGCGTTGAACGAAGACGCCATCGCAGTGAAGAGCGCGATCTTGGATTATGTCGAGAAGAATGGAAGCAATGGCTCCCTCACCTTCGACAACGGCGAAGGCGGGACCGTGAAGGCGCAGTATGTGCGTACCCACGACCCAATTCGCTACAAGGCTGACAAGGGCTACATCGCTCTGAGCGATTTTCAGGCTTCAGACGGCGATGCTGAAGCATTCTACCAGCTCGCATTCTGGGCCAAGAAAGAAGGCGAAAAGGTTGAAGTATTTGAAGTGGACCTTCAGGCTTTCCCTGCCAAGCGCAATGGCGAGTGGGTTCGACTCGAGCTGTTCACCGTCAACGACTCCTACGCCAAGCCACTTCAGTAGGCTGTTTTAGGGGGTGCACTCCATGGTGCCCTCTGCAGTGTCTGATAGTGCGTTCCCTTCGTCGCTCGTGATGGTGACGGTCAGTGCATAGCTGCCTCCGCACCAGTTGCAGCCCCGGCTTAGCGTCGGGTCGGTTGCAGATAG
>CAWVVG010000445.1:0-3251 GCA_963932775.1 uncultured bacterium | reverse complement strand
TCGCTATCTGGAAGAATGTAGAGCACCTGTGACTTGTTCTGAATCACCACTGCAGACGTAAGCAGAGCAATGGTGCTCTTGTCCGTTCCCACTTCACCCTGCAGCAAGCGAACCATCGCATGATTGCTATGAAGGTCCCGCCTCACTTCAGAAAAGACTGCTTCTGCAGAGTCGCTCAGGGAAACTTGCTGCTGAAGACTTAGGGCGCCGACGGTGCTGTGAAGTATCTTGTGAGAGATGCCACGCTCACGGCTCCGGGTTTGAGCCCGCCAACCAATGCCCGCTTGCAGAAGCAACAGCTCCTCAAAGGCCAATCGAGACCGGCCACGGCCAGCCTTGTTGGAGGGGAAGTGTGCATCACGAAGCGCCTCATCCAGCCCCATAAACCTGTGGTCGTCCACCAGTTTTTGTGGAAGCGGCTCGCAGAGTCGGTCCGTGATCTGGAACAATGCCTTTGCAGCAAGATTCCTCAGCATGGCGTCGGGGATGCCTTCAATTTCATAGCTGGGAACCCACCCACTGCCTCGGCCATCGACACCAACGGGTTCGCCTTCAAAAATCGCCCAACCGTCATCGGCCTCAGTGGGTGCTCCCACGAAAGCTAGCTCCATCCCTGAGCGCCATTGGGTCCATCCTCGGGGGCATTGGCCAACCCAGATGCACCGAACCTGGCCGGCATGCCGCACGTCCAGACTTACTTCGTATCGGGCCGTCTCTCCGGTGACGCGAATCAGGCGGCTGTTCAAGCGACCTCGAACCATGACAGGCTCAGCTTCCGAACCCAGATCTATGGCAGCAACATCGACCTCATCGTCGCCACCTGGTTCAGCAAACTGCGCTTGATTCACACGGGTGTGGGATGTGGGGGGATGTGAAAGAAAACCCTCAATGGTGGTCATGCCACGTTGTTCAAGAATTTCGAGCCCGGCCTCATCCAATACACCGAGCTCAGACAGGGGCATGCCTGTGCCCTCAATATGGTTCCAATCCAAGCGTCGTGGATGCCGGGGGTTCACCCTGGGCCATGTGCTCGGAAGGTTGAGCCAAGCATAGAGGTCGGGTTCTGCCTTCGCATCCTCAACGTCTGCTTGTTCCGACGCCTTGGGTGTGGCGACCTCGTGGGCTGCGGTCGCTGTTTCAGCTTCTGTCTCGAGTACGACTGCCTCAGCGACATCAACGTCCAGGGCGGGTGTCACCGCTGGGTCGTCTCCATCGACGGCAACCGGCTGTGGTTTGGCGGCGGGAGCAGCTGTGGCTTCTGTTACTGAATCTTCAGGAGGCTTGCGAGGGCGGCGGTCGCGTCGGGAAGGCTTCGACAGTCGCGCCTTGCGACTGAGGTCCTGACGACGGGCACCGAGTTCACCCAGAGGTACAAGGGTATCGAGTATTGAGCGAGACTCCTCGATAATTCGGAGACGCTCCTCCAGAGAGCCGGCATCAAAGCCTTCCCACCAGCCAGCGAGTTGCTTGGCAGTCTCGACATACTGCTCGTCGACACCATCGATGACCAACATGCGGCCGAACAACCGAAGCAGGCCCGCCCCTGTGTAACGAGCGCTTTCAATGCGCTTAGGATCCACTGCGGTCCACTCGATGGTACGACGCGCGGAGGCCAATTCGGCCCAAACGCCTGGAGGTAACTCAGGCCTTTCGCTTTCCGACACAATGCCCCCTAAATGTACTGCACGTCGGTGATGACCATCTTGCGGTCTCCACCTGGCGCACGTACCGTGACCTCATCGTCTACTTCTCGGCCAATCATCGCTCTCGCGATGGGGCTGCGCACAGAGATGAGTCCTGCTTTCACATCAGACTCATCTTCTCCGACGATGCGGTATTTTGTTTCAATTTCAGTTTCGAGATCTTCGACGACGACGGTCACCCCAAAGACGACACGACCCGAAGCCTCGAGCTTGGTGACATCGATGATTTCCGAAGCGGTCAGCTTCGACTCAATGTCTCGAACTCGGCCCTCAGTCAGGCTCTGCCGTTCCTTGGCATCTTCGTACTCTGAATTCTCAGACAGATCACCGTGTGCCCGGGCTTCTTCGATGTCCTTTACGATCTGCGGACGAACAGTCTCTTTTAAATGCTTGAGCGTCGCGGTGAGCGTCTTATGCCCGGCCGGCGTCATTGGATGGCGCTGCATTGAATCCTCTTGCGGTTAAAAATGGACCGAATCTACGGAGTACCGGATTCAGTCCTGTTTGAAATAACCCCTGAGGTGTATCTGATCATCCGGGTTGGGGCCCGTAGATGATGCAACCATTACAGATCGTTAGGCAGATTCTTCCCCGGATGGTTCGCCCTTCCAGGGGCTCATTGAGTCCCTTCGAACGAAATGGGCCCGATACCACGCGCTCTGCGTCGGGGTCGAACACCACCACATCCGCAACACTTCCGACCACGATTGAGGCCTTTCGGCCTATGACGGCGGCAGGGCTCACTGCGAGTGATCGAACCGTGGCGCCCACATCGCAAAGCGCTGTTAACGCGGCACTAAAAGCGGTCTCTAAGCCCATTGCACCGGGTGTGGCGTGCATGAACTCAACTTCCTTTTCGAGTTGGGTCAGGGGTACATGGTCCGCTGTGATGCAGTCGATGGTTCCGTCCATCACCGCACCGACACAGGCCGCCCGATCCGCCTCAGTCCGCAAGGGCGGCAGCAAACGAGTGGCCGTGTCATACACCGACTCATCGACCAACCGATCGGTCAGCAGAAGGTGTCGGGCCGGTACCCCACAGGTGACAGAAATGCCTTGGGCCTTTGCACTGCGGATCAAGCTGACGGCCGCCACGGTGGTCACCTGACTCAAGTGAATGCGCGCGCCAGTCAGGCGGGCCATCGCTATCGCACGCCCCACACCCACTTCTTCCGATGCAGCCGGGATGCCACGGAGGCCAATCTGGGTGGACACCATTCCCTCGTGCATCACGCCAGCACCTTCCAGATCGGTGTCTCCTGGGCGAAGCATGACAGGCAAACCAAAGGGTCGAGCGTAATCCAAAGTGCGTCGGAGCAAGCCAGAGTTGCCCATGGGCAGCCGACCATCAGAGAAGGCAACTGCACCCGCCTCCGACATCAGCCCGAGTTCACTCATCGCTTCGCCTTTCAGGCCCACGGTCAGCGCACCAGCAATCTCCACACGAGCGCCGCTGACCCGGCGAGCACGACCCAAGGTCTCCGCAACAGCCACAGGGTTGTCGACGACCGGATCCGTCTTGGGCGATGCAACCACGGTGGTAAACCC
>CAWVVG010000444.1:0-3268 GCA_963932775.1 uncultured bacterium | reverse complement strand
TGTCATCATTCGCCACTTTGCACCGGACATGGTGCCAACGGATGACATTTACCAGGACAGAGATGTCGTCATTGGCCGGACGCCCCGCGCCAAAATCCTGCCAAACGAGCCTGTTCGAAGAGAACGACTCGCTAGCGCCGATGCTGGTGTGGGATTGAATGCGCTGATCCGAAAGGGAATGCGGGCCATGACCGTACAGGTGGACCTTCAGTCCGGTGTGGGCGGCTTCATTCAGCCAGGCAACTATGTGGACATCATTGTGACCATTCGCCCCGACGACCAAGCGGGACGCTCCAAATGGGCCACTGAGACCATCCTCATCGGAGTCCCTGTGTTGACCGTGGCCGCCACAGAGCGAGCCCGACCCAGGAAATCCGAGGATGGCAAGACCGAGCGACGGGCCCCAGTCCGGCGTCAAAAACCGTCCGTCACCCTCGAGTTGAGTCCCGAGCAAGCTGAGAAGCTGGCTCTGGCCGTTTCCAAGGGCGACATTCACCTGGTCCTGCGTGGTGATCTGGACATCACCACCGAGACCCAAGAGACCAAGAGTCCGCTGTCTACATCGGAACTCATTGGCTACAAGCCCCTTCGAAGGGGTCGCCGAACCTACCGCACAGCCGAAGTCATTCAGGGCTCCCAGAAAGAGACCGCCCGATTTGACCGTGCTGGCAACAAGATCGAACGCTGACGGAGCCCCCATGACGATCCTGCGCGCACTGCTGCTCACCCTTGCATTTACCCTTCCTGTGGCCCACGCCGCACCTCCACCTCGTCGAACGGCCGAGGCGCCTTCGGAGTGGCTCGACGTCGGCATGGGGCAGTCCTACATCTACCAAGAAAAACGCCCCATAAAGCGTGTACTGGTATCCGATAATGAAGTCGCCGAAGTGAAGCTGCTCGAGGCTGGGCAGTTTCAGATTCGAGGACTCAGCGTGGGCAGCACCGACCTGTGGGTCTGGTTCCAAGGTCGAGTGAATGCTCCGGTGCACTACCAAGTCACCATTCATCAGGACCTATCTGACTTGATTCGCCGAGTGGATGAGATCGTCGTTGGAAACCCACCAAAGGTCTACCCTCTCCTGGATCGTCTTGTGATTGAGGGGCCGGTGGCCGACCTCGACACCGCTGAGAAACTCGCCAGCGTGGCGCGCATCTATGACCCCGACTTCGTCAACTTACTGACCGTCGAGGGGGACCACCAGATCCAGCTGGAGGTGGTGTTCGCAGAGGTGAACCGGTCCGCTCTGCGGGAACTCGGCTTCAATGCACTGTGGGGAGACAATACCTTGGGCTTCGGGGTGCAAGGACCCATGTCCTCTCCCGCCTCAGCGGTATCCAATCCAAGCAACACCCTCATCAATGCTGGCTCCACCTTGGCACCGTCGGCGGAAGCCTTCAAGATTCTGGGCGTGGTGGGCGGAAATGTGAACCTCAGTGCGATCATGAGCGTGCTCAGCCAGCACAGCATCTCGAAGATCCTTGCCCAGCCCACATTGGTCGCCCTATCGGGCCAACAGGCTGAGTTCTTGGCCGGCGGCGAGGTACCGATTCCAGTCAGTCAGTTCGGCAACAAGGTCACCATCGAATTCAAAGAATACGGGGTCAAGTTGGTCTTCGTACCCACCGTCCTGGGTGAGGATATCGTCGACATGCAGGTCTACATCGAAGTGTCAGATGTAGACAATACCAACTCGATTCGTCTCACTGGAATCGAGATACCGAGCTTTATTATCCGCAAGACGCAGTCTCATCTTCGCCTCAAGAGTGGCAATACTTTTGCGATGGCTGGGATGCTGAATGACCGTGTCCGCGCCACCTACGCACGCATCCCGCTGCTTGGAGACATTCCCATCATCGGTGCACTGTTTCGCTATGTGCAGCACCGTCGAGATGAGACCGAACTAATGATCTTCGTCACCCCACGCCTGGTCCGCCCCCTTGCTCCAGGGCACATGCCAGCCCCCCCGGGTGTCACCGTCGACAACAACCCCAACGACTTCGAGCTGTTCCTATTGGGAATGGACCAACGGGCCGCTACCGAGACCGCAACCCCCACCGGCCCAGTCGGAATCGCGCGCTAAAACAATGCAACACACGACCACCCACCGCTCTACACCAACCGTCATCGTCATCGGCGTACATGGCACCGGCCTTGGCCACATACGGGAGTGCTTGAGCACAGAGGCTGCCATCCCAAATGAGATGGTTCAGTTCACCGAAGCGATGGCAGCTATCCGCCGATACCGACCCCAGGTGGCCATCGTTGGATTTGATGGTGATTTCGACGCCGCGATTCGTTTGGGTTCGACATTGGGAGCCGAGCATCCGGGCTTGGTGCTGATCGCCCACGCTACGATTGCTCAGCCAGAACGAATTCGCTCCGCTATGCGGGCTGGTTTCCGCGACTTTGTAGTGCTCCCTGAGGATGCTGACCTCTTGCGGCGCACCGTAAGGGAGGCCCCCAGTGAGACCACTGTGGCCACGGATCAGGGCCAAGTAGTGGCTGTGATCGGTGCAAAAGGAGGCTGTGGATCGAGCTTCGTCACTGTGAATCTGGGTGCGGAGCTCGCTCCAGTCCATAGGGTTTGCGCCATCGACCTCGACTTCTCGATGGGCGACCTTGCCAGCATGCTCGACCTTCAGACCCCGAGCAACATTCAAGATCTACTCGGAAACCTCAACCGGCTCGATGAGCGCATGCTCGCTGGCTCGGTCGGCGTGCACCCCAGCGGCCTCCATGTCCTGTCACAACCCATGGACTTGGTGGATGATGGCCTCCTCCGAGGAGACGATGTTCTCAAGGTCTTGAGCACCGCCGCAGATGCCTACCAATACCTGTTGGTTGACTGCGGTGGCCGGATTGACGAGGCCACCCGGACCGTCTCCACTGTGGCAGATTTGATCTTGCTGGTGTGCGTACCCGATGTGCCGAGCGTCAAGAACGCCTGGCGCAGGCTCCACCTCCTCGATCGGCAGGGTGTGGACCTCAGCCGAGTTCGCCTCGTCGTGAACCGCTGGGGAAAGAACCCTCCGCTCAACGAGGCCGACATCGAAAGCAACCTGGGCATACCGGTTGCCGCCACCATCGCCAACGACCCCAAACGGTGCCAACACGCCGTGAACGTGGGGGCACTCCTCCGGGATGTGGACAAGCGCTGTGCCGCTGCGAGGGACATTTCAGGCCTTGTTTCGTTGATTACCGAAGGTGTGGAACGGGTTGAACCCTCCTCACCAAATCACCCATTGTCTTGGTTGTTCAGTTAGAATT
>CAWVVG010000443.1:0-3281 GCA_963932775.1 uncultured bacterium | reverse complement strand
CGGTGGTGGCGACCCCAGCTGTACATCAGATGCTGAATGTCCCGGCGAAGCCGTTTGCGATTTAACCGATGGAAGCTGTGGACCTGCCGGCGGTGGCCCCACCGAACCTGTCTGCGAAACAGATGCTGATTGTGAGGGCGATGCCGTTTGCGATTTAACCGATGGAAGCTGTGGACCTGCCGGCGGTGATCCCGTTGACACTGGTATCGGTGACACCGGTTTCGGTGATACCGGTGGTGGTTTCTCGGTCGGTTCAAGCTGCGACGACACACCATCTGACACCTCGGCTGTAGTAGGCGCCCTGTCGGGCGAGGACTGGGGTGGGGAGAGCGTGTTCTTCACTTCCGGAGCCTGGTGGATGAGTGCGGACCTGGAAAATGTCATCTTGGTGGTCAGTGAGGACGCAAACACATGTGATGTCCTTTCGTCGCTGTCGGGCGGCTCCTATGCAGACGCGGCCTTTCAGGTCTCGTTGTCGGGCTGGACCGACTACGAGCCCGGACTGATTACAATGGGTGGAGACGATCCATCACTTCGTGCTGGAGCGTATGTGGTCATTGATGGCTCAGGAGTTGACTTCGGCATGGCCGGTGCTGATTCCACCTTCACCGTTGGTTATCTTGAGCCGGGCGACGTGTTAGAGTTCAGCTTGAACATTGACGCTTCTGACTCAGACCCATCTCGCGGTGTAGAAGGAGCGGGTACCGCCTGCTACTGTCCAGGGCTGGACGGATTTTCATTCCCAGTATTTGGCGAATAGCCCACCAACAGGTTGATGGCCTGAGCCGATAGTGAAAAACCCAAGGCCTGCCTGATAAGGGCAGGCCTTGTTCTTTGTGAATCCCTCCCATAAGGTGCCTCCATGAACGCTCTTTTTCTCATGATTGGAATCGCTTTTTCTGGCCCGACCGAGGTTTCTTCCGAATCGGAGGTCATGTTGAAGCTCGATGGCGAGAAGGTGGCCGTACACTGGGTCGATGGCGATACCTTCGTTGTGACTTCGACCGATGTGAAAGCTCGGCTGGATGGCTTCAACACCCTGGAGTCCTATGGGCCTGTGCACAAGTTTGGGCCAGGACCAGCAGCCTTATTCGGCATCGCGAACGCCGCGACGGAGCTTGCCAAGAGCCAAACCTGGGCGTGCAGCAAGCAGGGTGATGATGGCGGGTACGGGCGCATCGGTGTGGACTGCCCGGCCTTGCGGAAAGCGATGTTGGAGCAGGGGCTTGCTCACGTATTCTCGGTTGGGGGCACGGCCTCTGGGCCCAACCTCGAGGCACAGGCCGTAGCCATCGCAGCAAAGGCTGGAATGTGGGCAGACGGCGTGCCTGAGGGCATAGTCACCTCAGCCCATTCTCTGGATGAAAAGGAGGGGGCCACTGAACACTACAATCGAGTCCTGCGAATCTCAGACGGCTCGGCGCCAAAACAAATGCACTCAGAGGTGTACAAGCCGTGCACATGGGTCTGCGCCAGCGGAAGCTGTTTGCTGTATGTTCCTTATTCAATGAGATACGGCGACAATAAGGCAGCCTGCTTGCTGGCAGATCAGTGACACCCCCGCCATTTCATCTGGCTTTCCCCGTGGCCGACATCGATGAGGCCAAGTCATTCTTTGTGGGAGTCCTCGGGTGTGCTGTTGGAAGAGAAACCGGCCGTTGGGTGGATTTCGATTTCTATGGCCACCAGCTGAGTGCGCATCTTCGTCCCGAAGCCTGTGGATCGGTGGCGACCAACGGCGTCGACGGGGACCCCGTTCCCGTCCGTCACTTTGGCGTGATTTTGCAGTGGGCCCACTGGGAAAATCTACGGGACGAGCTCACACAGAACGGGGCAGATTTCATCATAGAGCCCCGGGTTCGATTTCAAGGCCAGGTAGGAGAGCAGGGCACCATGTTTGTCCGGGGACCATCCAATAATGTTCTTGAGTTCAAGACCTTTCGCGACATGGACAAGGTGTTCGAGGCGTGATCATTATCGGAATGGGGCGTGTAGGGCGGGGTCTTAAGGGGCTCGCGGGGGAGTGTGGCGAACCGGCTCAGTCCGTCTCTCGTGACATGGGCTGGGACCAAATTGACCCCAAAGGCGAAGGCCCAATCCTTGTGTGCGTAAACGCTGGAGACATCGCTTCCGTCATAGGGCGTGTGCCTGTGGCCAGAACGCGTGACCTTGTCTTTATCCAAAACGGAATGCTGGACACGTTCTTGGAGGGTTGTGAGTGTTCCGGAAACACCCGAGGCTTGCTGTATTTTGCAGTGCCTAGCTTGGGCGCTCCTGTACAGCCCGGAGGCCCCTCGGTCTTTACCGGACAGCACAGCGAGGCCGTCGTGGATTGGCTTCAGGGGATTGGCCTGGAGGCCCATGTCATAGCCCCACTAAAGTTTCGCAATCAGATGTCTTCAAAGTTGATCTGGAACTGCACCTTCGGTCTCCTGTGTGACATCCATGACGAGTCCGTAGACATGGTGGTCGCGAACCATGGAAAGGATGTCAGTGCGTTGATTTCGGATCTGGTTCAAATTTCAAACCGAGCCATAGGCACCACCCTTGGAGGGCCCGAGACCACCGAGCAGCTGTGTGCATATTCGAACTCAATCCGAGGGTACCGGGCGACTCTTAAGCAGTGGAACTGGCGGAATGGCTGGTTTGTCGAGGCAGGGAAGAGGCTGGGCCAAACAGACGGGTGCCACCTCGACCTTTTGGCGGAACGGAACCGTCGGGTTGGCACTGGCGACCCGATCAAAACAACCCAATCTTGATGATTGGAGCCGTGCCGAAGATCGTCGCAGACGTATATACTGTATAGACCGTTTTGATACATACAGTGGTTGATGTAAACCCAGATTAGACAACTTCTTCTGTTTTACTTACCATAGGTTTCTGTGAATACCGCTGAACTAAGGTGTCCCCAATGAAATTGATTGTTCTTACTCTGCTCTTCACCGTATCCACGAATGTTTGGGCGGTCTCCGATGACGAAACAGAGGACGCTGGAACCGAACAGGCGGCAACCGAAAGCAAGGCCCTTGAAATTCTGGAGGAAGGAGCTGAGGAGGACGCCCCCGGGAAAGGCGCGGATTTGGACGCTTTGCTTCACAATGCCCGGAACGAGTTGAACGAACCCGCAGAACAATGGCCTCCATCATCATTGATGGATTTGGGCGACGAGCCCTCGGGGACTGACGAGGAACTGGATCCTGAGAAAGAACTGCCGGCCACAAATTCGGGATCCATTTCGGCCCCTCAAAAGGCAGGCCCCCCAGGCAAAAAGGTTCGCAGCT
>CAWVVG010000442.1:0-3295 GCA_963932775.1 uncultured bacterium | reverse complement strand
GCCTGGCACAAGATGAACCGGTCCGCGAGGAGTCCATGACGCTCGATGGCCGAGAAGCCCTACTGCGAGTCTATGATGGTGCCCTGGATGGTGTGCCCGTTCGAGTGGGCGCCGTCGTAATCAAAAAAGACCGATGCCTGTACGATGGCCTCTACATCGCTGCTCCCGTAAACTTTGAAGATGGCTGGGGCGCATTCGTGGAAGTCGTCAGCGGCTTCAAAACTCGAGGCCGCTGAATGGTCAAGGGAGCACGCCAGTTCTTCAATGCAATCGGTGAGATCACGTATCTGAGCTGGGCCTGCATACGTGAACTCTTTCGGAGGCCGTTTGAGTGGCGGCTCATCATTCACCAGCTCGAGCTGGGTGGCTTCGACTCCTGGTCGGTGACCGTACTCGCGGCCGCTTTCACCGGCATGGTTCTGTCCCTGCAGTTCGCCATCGGTCTTGAGCCTTTCGGCGCCTCGATGTACACCGCGAAACTGGTCAGCGTGGGCATTGTACGAGAACTCGGCCCCGTACTGACTGCGCTGTTGGTGGGTGGCCGCGTTGGCTCTGGATACACCGCCGAGATCGGAAGCATGAATGTGACCGAACAAGTGGATGCAATCCGTGCGTTGGGCGCAGACCCCGTTCGCAAGCTGGTCATGCCCAGGGTGTTCGCAATGACCCTGGCCCTCCCACTCCTCACCATGATGGCCGACCTGGTGGGATGTGCGGGTGGAGGCCTAATCACCATGCATGAGGTCAATGTGACCGGACGCTTCGTATTGGAGCAGATGATGGACAGCGTCTGGATCGTCGACCTCCTCCATGGACTCTCCAAGAGCGTAGTGTTCGGCTACCTGATTGGCATCATCGGATGCTGGAATGGGCTTCGAACCCTGGGTGGAACCGAAGGCGTTGGCCTCGCGACCACCCGCACTGTGGTCTACATCTCTGTCGCAATCTTCGTCTCTGACTTTGCCCTGACCCGCATCTTCCTGGCTGTTTATGGATGAGAACATCATCTCTTTTCGTGGCGTCTCCAAGGCCTTTGGTGACGTGATGGTCTACGAGGACCTCAGTCTCGACATTCGCCGAGGTGAGACCCTGACCATCATCGGTGGTTCAGGTGTGGGCAAGAGCGTCTGCTTAAAGATGCTCATCGGTCTGATGAAGACGGATGGCGGTACAATCCACGCCTTTGGTGATGAAGTGAGCACCATGGGGGCGAAAGGACTCTTGAGGCTAAGAAGTCGCATCGCGATGTTGTTTCAAGGCGCGGCGTTGTTCGACTCCATGAGCGTCGAGGAGAACATCAAGTACCCCCTCATCGAGCACAACTGGGGAACCCAAGGCGAAATGAACAAGCGGGTGACCGAGGTGCTCGAGATGGTCGATATGCCTGGCATTCAAAAGATGAAGCCCTCAGAGCTCTCCGGCGGAATGAAAAAGCGGGTGGGGCTCGCACGCTCCATCGCCATCGAGCCAGAGGTCATTTTATACGACGAGCCAACCACAGGGCTCGACCCGGTCAATGTCCGTCGCATCAACGGTTTGATTCTGTCACTGCAGGAGCGCCTCGGAATCACTTCCATCGTTGTGACCCATGACATGGACACCGTGTTCACCATTACCGACCGCCTCGCCATGGTGTACGAAAAGCGCATTGCCTTTGTCGGCACTCCAGCACAAGCAGAACAGCACGACCTGATGTATCTGCGTGAGTTCATCAAGGGCGGACGAGGAACCCTCGATACAGACCTATAAATCGACCGATGCTGGACGCACCCCACCGGCACTCGATGCGCACACTTTGACGAGCCGCCAAGCCCCGGGCCGTTCACCGACGCGTTAGTGAGGCCGCCTGAAAGGGGTACACAATATGGCTACGTCGGTTCCAAACTACACGGACTATCTGAAACTCGGCGACCTGCTCAAGCTACAAGGTGGCCTAGAGAACGATGAGCAGGGATTGATCCCCGACGAATTGCTCTTCATCGTTGTTCACCAAGCGCTTGAGCTGTGGTTCAAGATCGTCAACCGCGAGCTGCGCCTGGCCCGAGACCACCTTGCCGCACCCACGGTGCCGGAAGACACCGTACCCAACGTCGTACATCACCTGCGCCGGATCAACCGTGTACTTGAGCTCGCCGTGGATCACTTCAATGTGATGGAGACCCTCACACCCCAGGACTTCCTCGGATTCCGGGAAAAAATCACTCCAGCCTCAGGCTTCCAGTCCTCGCAGATGCGGGAGATGGAGATCCTCCTCGGTATGAAGTCCGGTCAACGCGTGCGCTACGGAAAGGTCGACCCCATCGAGCACCTTGAGAAGCTCTCAAAGAGCGGTCCATCCGGGAAAGAGGCCTGGTCCCGCATCAGCAAGGTTCAGGCGGAGCAGACCTTTCAAGAAGCACTCCGAGCCTGGCTGTACCGGACCCCAATCAACGGTTCAACACCATCGGACGCGGGCGATGATGCAGCGGTCAAGACATTTATCGATGCATACTTGGTCCGCTTTGATGGCTTTATGGACAAACAATGCGAGGCACTTCGGAAGACCATGCCAGAGAGCGGAGATACATCCAACCGCTTCGAGGTCGCGAAACAAGGTGCCCGGGATTTCCTCCACGCCCTAGATGTGGAAGAAGATGAACGGCCTCGCTTGTGCCGAACGCGCGCAGGGCTGTTGTTCATCGAATCCTACCGAGACCTCCCGTTGCTCGCTTGGCCTCGACTCTTGGTCGACAGTGTGGTCGAGATGGAAGAGCTCACCTTGATCTGGCGAAACCGCCACGCACGCATGGTGGAACGCATGATCGGGCGACGAGTGGGCACCGGTGGCTCCAGCGGAGTCGACTACCTCGACAAGACTGGAAAAATTCGAATCTTCACAGACCTCTGGGCCGTCCGCACAGTGATGATGCCCAAAGACACCCTGCCGCCTCTCCACAACGAAGACTTCTACGGCTTTGCAAAATGACCCTGCTTATTCTCTCAGCGATTGCCGCATGGTCCAGCATTGCCTTCGCCGCCGACCCGGTACCCGAAGGATTGGTGTACCCACAGGCTCGCCGGGGAGAGATCGTCGACACCTACCATGGGACAGAAGTATCGGACCCATACCGGTGGTTGGAGGACCCAGACAGCGAAGAAACCCGCACTTGGGTGGCCGATCAGGTCACCCTCACCCGAAGATGGCTCGATGACATCCCTCGGCGAGGCGTCATCAAGGACCGTCTGGAAAAGCTCTGGAATTATGAACGCTTCTCCAGCCCATCAAAACATGGGAACCGGTATTTCTTCCGGCGCA
>CAWVVG010000441.1:0-3300 GCA_963932775.1 uncultured bacterium | reverse complement strand
CCACCATCTCATTGAGGTTGGCATCGAGGGCGATGACTCCCAGTGGGTGGGTACAAGCGTCCTGGATTTCGACAGCAGGGATGCTGTGATCGGTGACCTCGTCGTCGACATCTTCGCGGCCTGAAGCTCCAGGGTCGGGAGGCGCCTTCTTTTTGGTTGCACGATCCTTTAGTGCCTGGCGAACGGACTTGAGCGCTGGGTGCTTGGGCTGGTGTCGGAGTACTCCGGCCAGATTGGCTCCTACGGCCACTCCCTCATCGGGGCTCACTCCTGGGAAGGTGGCTTCGCTTGCGATTCGTTCGACCATGCCTCGAATCATTGGCATTTTTGTGGAGCCTCCTACCAGCAGGACTTCATCGATGTTGTCCCAGGTCAGGCCCTGTGATGACAGCAGGAGGTTGGCGGTTTCTTCACACTGGTCGACCAAGTCCTGTGTGATGGCCTCAAAGGTGTCTCGTGTGACGGTGATGGCCTCGCGCTTTCCCTTATAGTTTACGGGAATCACAGCCTTTGGCTTGTTGCTGAGAGCGAGCTTGGCCGCCAAGCAGCGTTCATAAAGTTCCTGATAGGGCTGGGGGTCATCCCGGGGGTCATCGCCATGCTTTTCTGCAAAGGCCTCTGCCACGTGGTTGACCAGTCTGTCGTCCCAGTCTTTTCCGCCGAGTTCCGCGTTCCCGTCGCTCCCGATGGTCTTGAAGGTGATGCCCCCGATGTCCATAATGGTGACATCGAATGTGCCGCCGCCGAGGTCAAAGACCAGCACCCTGCGTTCATCGCCGAACTTCTCGAGTCCGTGAGCGATGGCTGCAGCAGTGGGCTCGTTTATCATGCTCAGTACATCGAACCCGGCCAGCTTTCCAGCCTCAGCAGTCGCCGCTCGTTGAGCGCTGTTGAAGTAAGCGGGGACGGTAATGACAGCTTTCTGAATCGAGTGACCGAGGGCCTCCTCAGCATCGGCCTTGAGCTTCTTGAGAATCAATGCAGAGAGGGCTTGTGGGGTGTACTCCTCGCCGTAGAACTCCATCTTGATGTCTTCGCCCATCAAGCGCTTCACAAAGCGAATGGAGTTGCCTGGGTCTGCAACGACGCTCTTGACCGCTTCCTCGCCAACCACACAGGCGCCGGCCTCGTAGAAGTGGACAACGGATGGAGTTGTAGGGTGTCCGTCCGCGTTGGGAAGGACTGTGCTCTTCCCGAACTGGTCCACCACGGCCATTGCCGAGAAGGTTGTGCCCAGATCGATTCCGAGGATGACATCATTCATAGTTTCTACTCAATGCTCCCTATTTGACCTGCTGGGATTGGAACCGGCGCACGACCACCTCTTCGGCGCGCAACACCCGCCCAGCACGGGTGAATCCTCGCTTCAGTACGTTGTGAATGCCATAGTCGTCGTCCTTGCTCTCCGCAGGGACAGTCTTGATGACCTTCTGCCGTTTTCGGTCGAAGCTGGTCGTTTCCTCCATTGGGAGGACATCTCGGCGGTACAGCACCTCCAGGATCTCATCGAGGAGATACTGGAATGAGTCGGCGACGATCTCGGGGCTCATCTCCTTTTTAATCAAGCTGGCCTGGAACCAGTTGAGGCTGTCGTAGAACAGGAGCAGGTCAAGCAGCAAGGATTTTTCATTCTGAAAAATGAAGTCTTCTTTGTACTGTTTCAGTTCCGTGTACAACGTATCGAAAGCCTTCTGCTGCACAGAATCACCCTCGGCTTGTCTCGCGATGGCTCCCCGGAGTGCGGACACCTCATCTGCGATTGCATCGAAGGAGACAGTGGAGTCATCGTTGCCTTCGATTTCGACCTCTGGGTCTGCTTTCACGTCGGTGGTGTCTTCGTGTTTATTGGTCATTGCGCTAAGCTCCGTCACTCAGTTCGGTTGCCAGATTGATGAATGTACCTTCAAGCTCAACAGACTGATCACAGTGGTGGTAGTCGGCAGAGGTTGAACAGATGCTCTGCAGGTAGCTCTGGTGAACCTGCCTTCCAACTCCGATGGTGATGATGCGCCCCCCAGTGCGGCGAATTCGGTGACACTCTTCGATGGTGGCTTCCGGGTCATCTGGATGGCCATCGGTCAAGAGCACGTACACTTTCTGGGCTCCAGAGGAGGCCTTGAGTGCAGCGCGTGCCTGGGCAAAACCAAGGGCCATGGGGGTTGACCCGATGGGGCTGAGCTGGTTGATGGCATCCAAGACGACGCGCTGGTCACCTGTCACGGGGGTCTTGAGGCCACCGGGGAATGCGATAAGCGAGATCTTTCTGGCCTTTTGGCTGTTGAGGGTCTTCGCTATAAAGGTGCGGGCGGCTCGCTGGGCTTCGATGATGCTCTGGCCATACATAGAGCCTGAACAATCCAGCAGAAGCGCGATGTGGAGGGGGATTGTGCCACGCCCGACGTCTTCGAGGCTTAGGCCGGACTTGCTGAGCCGGTGACCCAGGTTCTGACCGTTGTTTAGGTCCGTACACTCGACCTCTACGATGCCATTTTCATTGTATCGGAAGGTGACTGCGAGGCGGGTGTCGCCTGCTGGTCGGGTGGGTAGGCCATAGAACTCGAAGTGCCCCAGCGCATTGCAGTCCAGGGGTTGTTCGGACTCACCCTGCACCAGCCATAGGTCCATGGTCGCTTGGTTGTCGTGGGTCGTGACGTAGTCGTCTCGCGTGCGTTCGCAGGGAATTCGTGTGTTCCGCTGGATGATTTGAGAGTTTTTAAGCCCGCCCTCTTTGAACACCACCATGCCCAAGGAATGACTGGTGACATCGTGGGTCCGGATGTTTACGGGGGGAGCCTCGCCCGAGAGCTTGGCGCTTTCTATGGCTGCGGTCAATGCAGCACCCAGAGCCACACACTCGTCCGGGTTGATGTCGGTGGCAGCGGCCTTTAGGAACAGCGACTGAATTAGCTGCCGAACCATGGGCATGCGGGTCGAACCGCCGGCCAATAGCACCACATCCACCTGGTTGCCGTCGGTCTTGGCATCGGTGAGTACGTCCTGTGTCAATGCTTTACAGCGGGCCAGGAGCGGTGAGGTGAGTTGCTCAAACAGTTCCCTAGTGATTTCTTCGCGGAGAACGTGGCCGTTGAAGTCGAAGAACAGATTGACCTTGGGCCTTCGAGTGAGTGAGAGCTTGGCGCTGACACACTTCTGCCGAAGGTCGTGGTAGGCCGCGACATCCTCGAGGGGGTCTATTCCATGTTTTTCCTGGAATTTCAGACTGACGTACTCGATGAGCTTCTCGTCCCAGTCCTTTCCCCCCAGTTGATGGTCTCCACTGGTGGCGATGACATTGATGTC
>CAWVVG010000440.1:0-3308 GCA_963932775.1 uncultured bacterium | reverse complement strand
TGCTGCGGTAGACGCCCCAACCTGGTACGCCGATGGCGATGGCGACGACTTTGGGGACCCAGACACCAGCTTAGTGCGGTGCGATGCCCCCAGTGGCTATGTCACGGACTACGCCGACTGCAATGACGACAGTGAAGACAGTTACCCGGGCGGAACTGAGGTCTGCGGAGATGGACTCGACAATGACTGCAGCGGCGAGGCCGATGATGCCGCCGCGATAGACGCCAGCACTTGGTACGCCGATGGCGATGGCGACGACTTTGGGGACCCAGACACCAGCTTAGTACGGTGCGATGCCCCCAGTGGCTTTGTCATGGACAACACCGACTGCAATGACGACAGTGAGTACAGTTATCCGGATGCCATCGAGATTCTGGGCGACGAACTGGACAGCGACTGCAACGGCGAACCAAACGGCTTCGAGTTCTCTATGATGCCCATAGAAGAGCAGGTGCTTCAAGGCCCCGTGCTCACCCGACACGGCACCGCTCTCGCAGAGAAGATTCGAATCGCTTGGACTACCAAACAATGCATTCAAGATGGACTCATCGAGCACAACTGTGTCGCCGTTGAAACCCGTACCGCGGAGGGTATTTTTAGCCCCTTTGGTCATCGCCACTTAGCCTCCCAGCGGTCCGTCATCGGGCCTGAGGAGACTGGCTTCGACTTTGTTTCAAATGAAACACACTGGGGCTGGGCGCGGGCAATTAGTGGCCATGGTGCACGGGTTATGGAGCTCGGTGGTCACAATGTTTCGACCGGCTCCACAAGAACCTGGCAGATTAATGGCCTAGAGGAGGGAACCTCGGACTGGACGGACCTCGAGGCTGGACTCTCATCCGATGGCGATTTTTCGGCAATCGCGTGCAGCGATGCAACCACAAGTTCACCCGGTATTGTTGCGGCCCAAGTGAACTTAGCGGACCTCTCCAACTCCAGCACGACATGGGCCTTTGAGGACACCATTGACGAGCCCTACCAAGTCTGCGCCTGGGACACAGGAACGTCCTACTTCTTCCTCCTCAGTATGTTTCCATCGTACTCCTGGGACCGTTGGAACTTCAATTTCCCCATCTACGATGCATTGACTTTTGTCGACTCTTCGCCTGGATTTCCCGTCCTCGACTTGGAAATGAAAAGGGACGTCGGCTATTATGGGCGCGCGTACGTGGTCGATACAGGTTTCTCCATAGGTACTTCGGAGCTGCACCTGGACTTCGCTGAGGCCCCAGCTCCACTCTTGGCCAGTTACGCCATGAATTTGGAGCTTCAACCAACCGAAATCGACCTTGCGCTCTCCAAAGATGGCAGGGTTCTGGTGTGCTCATTGACCGCAGAAGGCACTCCAATGTTGCAACTCATCGATCCCTTTGACTCACTCGAACCGCTCGTCGCAGATGTCATTCCCAATGCTGACCTGGCCCACGTAGTGGACTGCTCCATTGCCATCAATGAGGGAGGCCAAGCACTCGTTGTATACCGGTCCGAAAACTCTCTCTATCAGGGATTTTTTGCCCTCCTCTAATCCAAGAATGGAGCAGCTGTCATGGCTCACTTAGTGGTCAAGAAGGGCTCTGGGAACCAGACCATCTTCGACATCAAGGGAAACAGCACCGTGGTCGGCCGGGGAAGAACCTGCGACTTGGTCCTGCCAGACATCTCTGTGAGTCGGAACCATGCTTTGATCGAACGAAGCAAGGAGGGCGACAAGTTTCAGTATGTCATCAAAGACATGGGGAGCAAGAATTCCTTTTTCGTAAATGGTCAGCCCACCAAGGGACACCGACTCAAGCACCAAGACCGAGTCACTGTGGGCAAGTTCACCCTCCAATTTCACCTGGAACCTGAGCTCGAGGCGCAGTCTGCGCTCCAGAAGTACAGCCCGAGCGGACGGGAGAGCGGTGCCGATCCGGTCACGGCCCGC
Organism: uncultured bacterium; assembly: GCA_963932775.1. Taxonomy (GTDB): domain Bacteria; phylum Myxococcota_A; class UBA796; order UBA796; family UBA796; genus UBA796. The sequence continues at coordinate 1,384 of CAWVVG010000440.1, read as the reverse complement.
GTCGGAGAGAAGGTTCGCACCACCATCGCACTCTCACCTGAAGAGTTGAAGAAAAAGGCCCAAGCGATGCGCAGAAAGGACGCGGCCACAATTCGACAAGCAGGAACACCTGGCGCCGAATGGAAACCAAGAAGCGAAGGCCTTTCCTTTGGAAAAAGCGGTGTCTCTGTGGCCGGCATGGGAATGGGGGGACGAGTGGTGGTCATCTGGAACAAAGACCACCACGAAATTCACAAGGATGGCGGATTCATGTACACCCTGGAAATCAATAAAGTCGCCGTAAAGTCCGCACACCTCCAGGACGGCGACCTGATTCAGATCGGCACCGAAATGTTCGAGTACATAGAGTAGGCTCCATTTGGATGTCGGAAACTCACAGACCAATGCCGAGAACCACCACCGTTGTTCAGGATTGGGTGAAGGCATCGTTTTCCGATAGAGAACGGACCTTCCATTTTCCGGATAGATTCAGACCAGTTTCACCCGAGGAGGCTCCCCTCATGACCATCTATAATCTTGCGTATGCGTGGTTGGTTGTGGTGTGTGGTTGTGTCCTTAGTGGGTGTGAACTCACACCCACTACTCCAAAAATGCCGCTTCAACCCTCGGTGTTGATTGTGGTCATCGACACCCTTAGAGCCGATGCTGTGGGCTCTCAAGGCGCCTCCCGTCCCCTGACCCCTCAGATGGATGCGGTCGCCGATGCTGGAGTCCGCTTTACCGATGTGACGGCCGAGGGCTCTTGGACCTGGCCTTCCCATGCAACCCTGTTCACCGGGGTGCCACCGTGGGAACATGGCGCTCATTTTGCCCCCCTCGATGAGCCCATGGGCGATTCATTTCCGAGCATGCGGGCCGACCTCCCAACTCTGGCCGAAACGTTCTCGGCGGCCGGCTACCAAACCGTCTCCTTGAGCGCCAATTGTCTGCTGGACAAGGACTCATCTTTGGTGCGCGGTTTCGACTCTGCCCGCTGCCTCGATGCCCCAGGAGAGGTCGAAGCCAGCGTCCAGAAACTCCTGAAACAGCCCACCGACAAGCCACTGTTCTTGTTCGTCAACCTCATGCCTGCCCACAGCCCGTACAGCCTCACTCCCGCACCCTGGGCAGAGAAACACAGACCCAGGCTTCTGGGTGCAGACAAAGCGGACTGGTTGCTTCCCTACCTGGTCAAATCGCCCCCTGGCATCGATCTCCAGCTCCGAGAGGATGACAACGCCCTGACAGGCATTCAGGCCTACTTGAGCGGCTCGTTGCCCATATCTACCGTTGATTTTTCCATGATTCGAGACCTGTATGAAGGTGAAGTACTCGAGGCCGATCGACGCTTAAACACGGTACTGTCTGCGTGGACCGCCAGCCACAAGAGAGGAGTGGTCGCTGT
>CAWVVG010000439.1:0-3315 GCA_963932775.1 uncultured bacterium | reverse complement strand
GCTCATGGATGCCTCGGGTGCTGACCTAATGACTATGGGGTGCGGCTGGCGGAGATCCCGCTGGATTGGAACTGGCACCAGAATCGCTTGGCGCTGCTGAAAACGAGAACTGAATCTTACCCGAAGCTGGAATGCCTGGATTGAGTTGGCCAATAAAGGGAATGGCCTCCTCCGTATCGCGGTTCACAAGCTCACCACGCAACCCGCCATCCGATGCAAGCTCAAGCGTTCCTGTGACCAGGCCGGTTTCCGGGGCCACCGCTGCTCGCCGGCCGACAAAGTGCCAGGTTCCTGGGGTCGCACTCTTGTCGGTATCCGCACCAACCTTCCACCAATAGGATGCCGAAGAAAAACTACCGCCCGACGGTGATGTGTATACGACAGCGCCCCCGACGTTCGAATTAATGTATCCCGTGCGGTCCACATCACCCGCTGCATCCGAGACCAATTCCAATTGGCCCTTTGGACCCACGGTGTAGTCCCCTTCCCCTAAGCTTGCCTGCTCAGCTCCTCCAGCAACAGAGGCCAAGGTCCAACGGTTGGGCGTTAGGGTCCAGTCAAGGCGCCGAACCGAACCGTTCAAGGTCACCGAACGCCACTCCCCGGCCAGGTTGCTGGGCATCGAGGTCGGTTCAGAGACACCGACCATTAGATAGTCGCGGGTTCTGTGACGCACCCCCCATGTCTTCAAATCCCAGTTTGCGGTCTGCAGCTCACTGTGGGCTACCAGCTGGCCCGCACCACACGTGCCCTTCATCGTTCGATGAATGCGCAATCGGTCTTCCACTTCACGGGTGATGTTCACATCAAACTGCCCTGCTTTCTGCAAAGACAGGTCGCCGATTGCAACAAAGCCTTCGCCGGCGTTGTTGTGTCGACTGTCGAGTTCCAATTTGTGTTCCGTGAACACCAATGCCTCAGCACGCACACCCTCGCCCACCGCGACTGCCCGAATGGTCGTCGCACATGTTGAACCTGTCTCTGTGCGATTGAGGAACCAAACCATCTCATCGCTGGGCGCATTCTCGGGTTGAGCCGCTGAGCCCAGGTCGAATACCAGCACAAGCCCATCGCCATCAGAGGTAACGGCACCATCCACGATGGTAGACTTCACCTGAAAAGGACTCAGCGTTGAGAGGGTGGACAAGCTTGATGCTTCGCCTGGACTCTCGGTGGTATGACTGTGCGTCACTGCATCGTGCGCGGGAGTAGACGCCACATCTTGATCATCACTGTGAGAGTGGCCACAACCGACAGCGGTGAACAAAAAAGCCAACCCTAAGAATTGTTTACGAGTAAACATTACCAATGGCTGTGGTTGTGTTCTTAAAACGAATGGAAGTATCATACTCTCTCTCAAGTTTAACGAGCCTATTGGTTCAAGCGCCAAAGAGCGAGGTGACGAGATCATTGCGTTGTTACTACATCTTTCGATCTTTGGTTGCTCTGGAAACAAACTTCAGGATGACGTTGCTGTAGAGGCCGATGCAGACGCAGACGCAGACGCTGACGCAGACGCTGACGCTGACGCTGACGCAGATGCAGATGCAGACGCTGATGCCGATGCAGACGCAGACGCAGACGCAGACGCAGACGCTGATGCCGATGCCGACGGCACACCCGGCGAAGGTGTAGCCATCTGCAGCGCCGGTGGACTTGTCACAGGGGACACCATCTCCGGTGTCCTGTGTACATCGCCCCTCGATATCGCCACCACCATCTCGACCGGCCCTACGCTCACCTGGATTCCAGGACCCATCTCATTCATCGCACCAAGGGATATTTAATGTCACTGTTTGCACTCATTGTTTGCGCCGCTACCTCCGCCTTTGCAGCCCCAACCCAACTGGGACACCAAGGCCGACTCCTGGATGAGGATGGCATCCCCCTTGAAGGACTCCACTCCCTCGAGTTTCAAATCTACGACTCCATCGAAGACGGCACCGTGCTGTGGTCTGAGGTCCACGATGTAGAACTCATCAACGGGTATTACAGCCTCGTCTTGGGTGCCGACGAGCTCGACAATCCTCTCGAAGATTCCGTATTTGAGGAAGATGAACTCTACTTGGAGTTGACGGTCGACGAAGACGAGGAACTCGAGCCCAGGCAAGCCCTGAATGCAGTTCCGTACGCACGAATCGCTGGGCAGGCGACCAACCTAAAGGGCGGTGTCGTCGATGCCTCAGAGATCCGCGTCGGCGGATCGACGGTCGTGGACTCGAGCGGCACCTGGGTCAGCAGCACACCCGATGTGGACTGGTCCGAACTCACGGGAATCCCCGGTGACTTTGCCGATGGTGAGGATGCGAACACTCAGCTCAGCGAAGCCGAAGTGGATGCGTTCGCAGAAAACAATGGGTACGCAAAGGTCGAAGACCTGGAAGGCGGTGCGGTCAGCATCAGCTACGACGACCTCGTTGATGTGCCGGCATCGATCTCCGAGGGCGCAGTGGGCATCCGAACTGAATACCTGACCGAACCGGGTAGCTTCACCATCCCTGAAGGCATCACATCGATCATTGTGTATGTGACCGGCGGTGGCGGTGGCGGTTCAAATGGAGAGACCACAGTGCTTGATTTTGGTGCACACAACCACTTGGTTGCGGCCCACAGTCACGCGGGTGGTGGAAATCACGCTCACTCGGCAGGAACGCACGAACACACCGGCGGCTCCCATACCCATACGGATCGCAGATGCCAACCGGGCAGTGGCTATGGTTCGCCTAGTTGCACTAGCGAAACCGACCATGTGATCGGCGGCGCACTTCAAACTGGCGCAACCTCCATCACCCTCTCCGAAGGTTCTGGCACAAGCGGTGACGCCGCCATCGGAACCACCGCCGCATCCGAGCTCACCGTTGGCGATACGGATGTTTCTGGTTTGTCCATCACCATAAGTGGTGGTTCAGGCGGCTCCGGAGGAGGCATGAACGCGGTTCTTGACGTGAGCGCATCCACTTCATGCGAGATCACCCTCGGTGCGGGTGGAGATGTCGCCGAAGCGGGAGGCACCACCACAATCACATGCGGAGAGACTTCAGTGACCTGCACCGGTGGGAATGCGGGCGCGACATCGGGAACGTTTGGTTTGGACGGTGGCTGTACGACCACCGGAACGCCGCTCAATGAATACAAGGCCTCGAACAGTTCACCGGGTGGTGGAGGCATTGGGGCACAGTTGAGTGGCGCTGGCGCCGGCCAGTTGGGTGCCGTGACCATTCGGTACTGAACCCCTGTGAAGAACGCATACCTTTATTTGGCAGCAATGGCCTACCTGTGTCAGGGCTGCACTCCCGCAGCGGCACCCAGCCCTGA
>CAWVVG010000438.1:0-3324 GCA_963932775.1 uncultured bacterium | reverse complement strand
GGGCCATCCCCGCTCCCATCTCACCCACAGCTGCCAACCTGGACGACTGGAGGAGGCGCTTATGGGCCTCGTTGAGTTCCGCCTCCTGGGCATGCAGCTGACGCTGAAGTTCTTCATTAAATTGGGATATCTCCCCTTGTTGGGTGGAAATTCGCTCCTGATTGGAGGATAGCCGCCTGCTCATAAAGTTGAATGCCAGAGACAAATCGCGAATCTCGCTGACCCCTCCCAGGGCAACCGTTCTGCCGAGTTCACCCTCCGCTACCGCCAGGGCGGCATCGCGAACTCGTGTGATCCGGTCAGCGATTCCAGATGAGAAAAGTAAACCAATCAGAATCGAAACAATTGCAGCCACGACACTGATGAAACCGGTCCGATTCCGAATCTCCTCACCGGCCTGAGTGATTGCGCTCATCGGTTCAGCGACAACGACCATCCAGCCTGTGCCCTCCACTGGTGCACACGCACCCAAGACTTCCAGTCCAGCCTGCGTACGATATTGAACCTCGGCACAGGAGGAACCTGGCTGAAACACCCTGAATCGTTTGGGCTCGATGAGGGGGCGACCCCGCTGCACCGCCACCTGCCCGGACGCATCCAGCAGCACTACGTTCACTCCATTCTCTGCCGTTCGCCGAAACCGGGTATCAATTCGGTCCAGCGCCAGCTCAACAGCGACAAAGAGCTTGGCATCTGGATCTGCAGGAACAACGACGGGGACCACGGGCAATTTTCTGCCGGGAGGTATGTATGGTTGTCCGACAATAATGGGGCGGTTCGTCGCTGGGTCCACCCCATTCGCACCCCATGCCTCGAGCTCTGCGACCATCCGTTCAACCGGTAATGCCGCTCGAAACGCGGTCAAGCGGGCCACCGAGACAGCCTCTTTTTGATTCAATCTCCCATCGCCAGGTTGGTCCAGAAACAGACTAGGGCTCAACTCCCGTCCTTCATCATTGACGATGGCGACAATATGAACGTCGACGATTTGCTGAAAAACAAGGCGCTGAAAGCCCTCCAGTTTCCGGTCGTTAAGGCGGGCAAGAGTAAATGCATCCACGTGCTCGGAGACCTGGCTTACCTCAAATTGCAGCCATAAGTCGATCTCACTGGCCAGCTGGTCGACCGTCCGTGCTTGCCCATCGGACACCGTTTGAGTGAGCCGGCCCACACTGACCTGGATGGCTCCAAAGCCAAGAATGCCCAATGGCACCAGCGACACGGCAATGATCAAAAGGACCAGACGGGTGCGGAGCCGCATACTCAGCCCTCAACTGGGAACTGAACACGAAATACCGTTCCCCCTTCCTCACCCGACCGAACAGTGATGGTGCCTCGGTGCTTGGTCATGATTCGATAGACCACATTGAGTCCAAGCCCAGTGCCTTTCCCCGGCGGTTTTGTGGTGTAGAAGGGGTCAAAGAGTTGACTGTGGACATCGGCGGGTATGCCGACCCCATTGTCTTCTACGGTGACCCAACAATGGTCGATTCCTCGACCTGCGGTCACATGGACCTCTCCACCCTCGCCCATGTGTTCATCCCGGACCGCCTCGATGGCATTCTTGATCAGATTGACGAAAACCTGCTGAATCTCTGTGGGGCGGCCATCGACCAATAGGCCCTCACTGGCCTCCACGGTGACGGCGACGGAAGCCATGTCGATGGTGCGGGCCACAAGCCGGTTGGCACTGGCCACCATTGTGGAGATGTCCACCTTTTCATGGCTGGGGCTGCTCACTCTCGAGTAACCAGAGAGGTCCACAACGATGTCTCGAATCCCACTGCAGTATCCGGCAATCTCCTTCGCATAGGAGTCCACTTTCACTCGATCTTCTTCTTCAGGAATGGCTTCAGCCAGACCCAGGATCCCAAAGAGTGGGCTCGATACCTCATGGGCGATGCCAGCAGCAAGTGTGCCAATGCCAGCGAGCTTTTCAGACTGAATCAGCTCTGCCTGTAAAGCGGTCGCATCGTCGAGGGCCGTCTGAAGAGCATCATTTCGATCCTTCAGGTCCCCCAGCAGGCGATGGTTCTCCATTGCGAGGAGCTGCTTCTCTAAAGCCCGCCGCACCTTCTTGCGAATATCAAACACATTGTTCAGCGGCTTGACAACATAATCAAAGGCGTCATGTTCCATCGCCGTCAACGCTGTCTCCAGAGACGCGTAGCCCGTGATGACAATCACCTCTGTGAACCGATTCAGCTCTTTGGCGAGCTTCAAGAGCTCAAGTCCGTTGACATCCGGCAGGTTCTTGTCGGTGATCAGCAGGTCGCACCCTTGCTCCTCAAGCACCCGCTGGGCATCCCGTCCATTGCTTACACACGTAAGCCTGACCGGCTCGTCCTCAAACACAGCCTTTAGGATCTGAAGAATGACGGGTTCGTCATCCACGATCAACAGGTGCTTTCTACCCGCCGAATCCGCCATTTTCCCACTCCCTGAGTTTATGGACCGTAGCACGGGGGCATCCTGAAAGGACAGAAAGCCTGAAACGATTGACACACCGGCGGTACATACTAAACTCAATGCACCACTGAACCGATCCCAACTCAGCCACGGAGGTATCGTGTTCCGACTCGCCCCATTTATAGTCATATTCACCGGTTGCACTGCTTCTCGGGGACCCGCCATTGGGGTTACCGCTTCGTTGCTCACCGAGCGCCCCACCGACAATGGGCTGATCGAACAACAGATCGACCTAAACGGTGACGAACTTCCTGACGTATTCAACTTCTATCGGGAGCGTTCGGAAGCGAACCGGCTTCTCGTGCGCAAAGAGGTCGACCTCAACCTCGATGGCAAGGTGGATGTCCGCACCTGGTTCACCGACACCGGTGCCATCGAACGCGAGGAAATGGATGGTGACTTTGACAGTCGAGTTGACTGGGTCGACCATTACCGAGGAGGAAAGCGCGTAATGAGCGAGGTAGACACTGACTACAACGGTGCAATGGACCTCTTCAAGTACTACGAAGGGGGCAAGCTCCGCCGAAAAGAGCGTGACTCCAAGGGTGACGGTCGAATCGACTTTTGGGAGTACCTCGACGAAGTGGGAACGGTGCTTCGAACCGGCCGAGACATCGACGGTGATGGCGTCATGGACGTCCGCGACGACTGAGGCCTATTCGGCCATCTGCACTAGCGTGTCCCGCAAGTGGTGGGCACGAATCCAACCGATGGCCTCTGCCTTCGATGGGTCTCCGCGGAATTCCCCCACGTCGTTGTCTCGAACCCGAGATGGTGCAGTGTGCGTGTCCACGGTGCGTCCGTTGGCCGCCCACTGAATAAAAATAGACATGGGATGGGCCACCCCAGAACACA
>CAWVVG010000437.1:0-3346 GCA_963932775.1 uncultured bacterium | reverse complement strand
CAGCACCACAGGAATGCCGCCGGTGGCTTCGGCTCCATCGGCGGCTTCGGCCGCTTGGGCGAGCAATGAACGAAGCGCCGTTCGTTCGGCACCATCGTAGCTCACCGACGACTCGGACAGCTCCAGTCGGGTCACCCCCGTCACGGCGAGGTCGATGCCGTGTTCGGCGAACTGCAGCCCCGCAGACTCGATGGCGCTGTCGACCATCGCCTCTACATCAAAGGTCGATGCGTTGATCAGATGAATGGGAATGGTGATCGCCTCACCTGCACTCGCAGCCACGGCCCCCACCGATACCTGGACGGTCTCCGGAACCGGGTCGCCCAGCTCCACCAGCGCCGGTGTGCCCGTTGTGCATTCCCGAACGCTGACTTCCACCGCAAGTTCTCGGACACCTGCGCTCGACTCGGCAGCAGGAAACACGTACCAACCCATGCCTTGGCGAACGGCCACGCGTTCCGGACAGGTAAGGCAGTGCAGTCCTTGATCGATGGGGTCGTCTGGTGGGTGGACCCACACTTCGCCATCCGCCGTTACCCGGTTCAGCTGGTAGCAAGCCCGGTTGCCTTCATCGGTGCCATCCGGCCACACGCCGATGGCCAGCGCACCCAAAGCAGAGCCTTCGGGGAGCGTCACTGTCCACAACTCGGTTGTCGAACCGATGATGGGGAGCGTTGCATTTGCCATCTGTGGAATGTGGGCGGGCCACGACAAGGGCTCACAGGATTCGACTGATTCGGCGGTGTCATCCAAAGGACTGGCCGAGTCATCGGTCGCGGTGTCTGGTGTGGGCTCGGTCACCGCAGAGCCGGAGTCTCCACCGGTCTTTGCTTCGACTGAGTCGGTATCTTTGGGGTCGCAAGCAAGGGCCGCAACCACCAGCAGGACGCAGGAGAAGCACCGACCCACAATCAGAGCTCCGACCCACTGATGTACCGGCCGATGAGCACCAAAAGATCGGGATCCGTCTCGAGCTCAAACCATGCAATCAGTCCCATACGGGCAATGGGCCGGTCGACGAGGGCCCCCAGAAACTCGATCAGAGCGCCGCGCTGATAGGTGGTGGTTTCGGAATCATTCAGCAACTCAATGGCCCATCGGATGTGCTCATCGGTGGCGTCTGATGCTCGATCTTTGAGTGCGTTGGATGCGTACTTTTGGCCGCGGATGGTGGACATTTCCATCAACGCATCGAGCGCTTCCTCCGGCGGCGGAGCTTCTCCGATCCGGTTCATGGTTTCCAGCGCGGCGAGCCGTGTCTGCTCATTTTCATGGTCGAGCAAGGGTTCCACGATGTCGGCAAAGCTGGGGTCGTGTGTGTTGCCAATGGCCCCGAGTGCCGCAGAAGTTTGGTCACTGCTATCGGAGTCTATCAGCGCGCTCTTGAGCACATCTTCGAGTGCCTCCCGGAATTCGTCTGGGGTGTCCGGTCGGTCCAGCAGAGCACCGGCGGCCAGAAGTGCCGAGCGGTCTTCCAGCGACGGCGGGTCGGCTCGTTCCGACCATACATCGGTCAAAAAGGAGACGGTCTCGCTGTGCACTCCCGGTGCACCCTTCAGCGCCGCCAGCGCTTGGAGGTGGTTGGCCGTGGACAAGTCGGAGCTTGTGGCCGCTTCCAACAATGCCGCCCTGGCTTCAGGGCCTCCAGCAAGACTGAGCGCATGGAACATTTCGTCGTGAAGCTCGCCCGGTATCGCTCCAGTACGAATGCCGTCCAGCAGCTCCTGCGCACGGGTTGGGTCGTGGCGAAGCCAGTGGACCAAGATTCGGAATGCACCCACCCGGTCCTCACCGAGCAGCGAGCCGAATGTGGCGAGCAGTTGTTCGAGGGGCAAGCGGAGCAGTGCGGGGTCGACGGGGTCGCCCGAGAACCGAAGTCCACCTTGACCGGCACCACCGAGTTTGTGCGCGTCTGTCCATGCAACCAGGTCCATATCGATGGACTCATCCCAGAATGGATGGTCTGGAACATCCACGGCCCGAAGCGAGAGTGTGGTGTTGACATCAGCAAACCGGCCCGCACCTTCGACATCGACCTGAACGTGCTCGCGCATGTTCAGAGTGGTGAACCATCCGAAGTCACCGTCACGCTGCGCAGAGGCATCGGAGCCCACCACGCTAGCGGTGGCTTTGATGCCCGGGCGCGGAGGAACGGTGGAGATGAACTCAACACGCTCGCGGTCGAGGGTCCCATCGTCGGCCAGCGTATAATTGGCAGAGTATTCCCCGGTGGGGTCGGCCTGAACGGTCGACCAACTCTGGCCAGAGCGCCGAGGCCATACGAACTCCATGAGCGTCAGCAGGGACTGCCAATCCCGGAGCAGGGCGGGATGCACACCATCTTCGGCTCCGATTTGGCTAAACTTGCAGTTGGGCTGAACTTTGATGAGAACCGGCGTCTTCGCACGCATTTCGGAGAGCTTAGTGGCTCGCCTCGGAAGCCCGGACTCCACTCCGATCATGCGAACCAATGCACCCTTGGCTTCGACGCGCTCGACGTCCCACAACATCACCCACTCGTCCGAGACACTGTCGGATTGAACCCGTCCGAGAGATGCGTCCATGGCCTTGTCCATGACAGCAGCGGGATTGACCCAGAACACGCTGGAGCGTTTGAGTTGAAGCGCAATCCGTTGCCCTTCTTGGAACACACAGCCCGCTCTTCTGCGGTCTTTCGATGCTATCGCAGCAGCCTCGGCTTCCGGTTCCGGCCCATCGTCGGACTCAGATTCAGAAAGCACAAACCACGCCGCGCCAGCGATTGCCACTGCGGCTGCGATTCCAGTGCGCAATCCTGGATGTTGAACCATGCTCTATGGTTCCAGCAGGATGCTGCCGCTGTAATTCATCAACTCATAGTTGTAGGTGTAGCCGCTGAAGCTCACCAGCGGTTGACTTACAATGGTCGCCCACCCGCCGCCACAGGGGTACGAAACGCCCCAAGAGGAGCACCAGGACACCGCGTACTGGTTCACGAACACGCTCACGGTACCGGACAGCAAGGTGTTCTCCAGGTCGAGTCCAGCGCTGTACGTGGTCAACAAGGCTGGACCGTCGACCAGTCCCCACGCCAGGTCGGCTGTGGCCGGAAGACTGGTGGTGATGATGGTCAGGTTTCCGCTGATACCACCGACGATGACCGCCAAGTCAACGGAAGCTGTCGCGGTCATGCCCATTGCCACCGCTGGCGTGATGGAGGCCTCGATCAACCCGTAGCTGGTGGACTCCGCAAACTCCGGAATGCCTCCGGACGCCGCGGTAATGGACAAGGCATTGGTAATGCCTGCGCTACCGTCCAAGCACAAGGACGCGGTCAGCCCGATCCCCGCGATGCCGTAGGTGTAGG
>CAWVVG010000436.1:0-3357 GCA_963932775.1 uncultured bacterium | reverse complement strand
AAGAGATCGCGATTTACTTGGGCATCCCCGAAAACCGGTGGCCAGAAATGGAGAAACGACTCGACCTGATGGTAAAAATCGGCGACCCGTGGGAGCTCCTGGGAATCGACCGCGAGGCCACTCATGCGGACATCAAGAAGGCCTACCGAACCAAGCTCGCGGGGCTTCATCCCGACAAAGTTGCGCGCATGGACGCTGAAATACAGGACCTTGCTCGAAACAGAACTGTAGAATTGCGGGAGGCCTACGAAACCGTCTTAGAAAAAAACCCTTAGGCTAAAAACTTAGATTCAAGGTGGCGAACGAACCAATCCACCCTCTCCCGACTTACCCGCCCCACCACCAACTGAGGCCGGTTGGGCCTCAAACCAATGTGATCAAATGCCATATTTGGCTTCTTTCAGGTACCATTTGTAGAAGAGGTCAGACAATGGGAAAGGTCACCAAGACTGAAGCGGAGTGGCGGGAACAGTTGAGTGCTGAGGCGTACCATGTCGCACGCCAAGCGGGAACTGAGCCGCCTTTCACTGGAGCACTTCTCTCTGAAAAGGGAGTGGGTACTTTTGGCTGCACTTGCTGTGGACTTCCTTTGTTCAAGTCCGACTCAAAGTTCGATTCCGGCTGTGGCTGGCCCAGTTTCTTCGAGCCTCTCGAGGGTGCCAATCTAGTCGAAATCTCCGATCGCAGTCACAGAATGGTTCGGGTAGAGATTCGATGTGCGGGCTGTGATGCTCACCTCGGCCACGTGTTTCCAGACGGACCTCCACCCACCGGAATCCGATACTGCATCAACTCTGTTTGCCTCAGCTTTGAGCCCGCCAATGAGTGAAGTCCTTGTCCCCTACGACTCCTCCACCCAAGACCCAACCAAACCCAGCATGCGCGGATGGATTCACCTCTTATCTGCGATCATCGCAATTCCAGCTGGGTGGTTCTTGGTCCAGGCAGCTGTACCCGGGCACTTGACTGCAGGTGCCCTCACCTATGCGGCATCCCTGGTTTTGCTCTTGGGCATCAGCGGCACCTACCACACACCCACGTGGTCCGAGCGGCCCCTGGTGACCTTGCGCTTGCTCGATCACTCGATGATCTTCATTCTCATCGGTGGCTCGTACACCCCCTTTCTCCTCGCCATGAACGACGACGACTTCACCTTCGCTCTCCCGTTAATATGGTGCATCGCCATACTGGGCATTCTACGAACCTTATTTCTCCCCAACATCAACCGATTTCTCAAGTCCATGATCTACGTAGCCGTGGGATGGATGGCCGTTCCCTTGATGAAGCCATGGTCGCAGAGCTTTGGATTCGACGTCATCGCACTTCTGCTCATCGGAGGCACGGCCTACACCCTCGGTGCACTGGTCTATGCCCGCCGATGGCCTGACCCTTGGCCACAGACCTTCGGGTACCATGAAATCTTCCATGCGGGTGTGGTCTTCGGCAGCGTGTGTCACTTCATCGCAGTTTGGCAGGTGGTGACCTGAGGCCAACACAGCGCTCCGGGTTGGGATACACTCGACCCCCATGTTGTTGAGCTTGCTCATCCCCCTGCAACTCGCCTTTGGTGACCCTGGAAGCACCCTACCATCGGTGCCTTCACTGCCACTGAGTGCAGACGCTCCTCTGGCGGATGACCCGATAGCAGACGCGAAGCACCGCTACGCTCAGGGCGACAACCAGGGTGCACTGGCCATCCTCGAGCCCTACGTCGCTTCCCCCTCGAGCTGGAAGCACCGCACGGCTGCCCGACTCCTCTTGGGCCGAGTTTACATGGAACTGGGCCACTACAACCTGGCAAGCAGCCAATTCTATCGGGTTCGAAGGGGAGAAGGCGGCGATGCCAAGGTCGCCGCTTGGTATGAGGCGATGGCCGACCTCCGACGCCACCGTCCACACGCTGCCATTCGCGAATGCGAGGCCTACATAAAGAAATACAAGACCGGGAGACGGGTGAGTGAATGCATGGTCGTCATCGGCGACGCCGAAGCCGCACGTGGACGATTGGGCGCAGCGAAAAAGGCTTACCAAAACTACTTGGATATTCCCGAACACAAACGTCACCTGAGGAATGAAGAGATGGCCCTCAGGTTGGCCATCGCCACCTCCAAGATCCACCCAAAGCGATCGGTGCCCCTCTTGATCAGCCTCGCCCTCAATCACACCTTTGCGGCCACCGAAGCTGGCGCCATGGCAGCACTCCAAGAGCTCGAGCAGGCGGGACACTCCGAGGCAGTCATCCCAAGTGACCCCATCAGTCGCATGGCGTTGGCCAACTCTGTACGACGAAGCGGGTGGGCCGATAGGGCCTGGGCAATGTTTACGACACTTCAGTCTGGGTCCGCTGAAAATCCAAAGGTTGCCGCATGGGTCGAGGCAAATGGTGACCGGTTTGCCCGCTCCACCCGACACTACCTTCCACGCATTCTTGCAAACATCGAGCGCTACAACAATGGAGAGGCAACGGGCCCGGTGGCGTGGTCGATTTTTGAAGGATGGCGAAACACCGGTGACTGGAAGAAAGCATCTGAGTGGGGCGAAATCGGCCTCGAAAAACATGCCAAGCGCTGGCCTTGGCGCGGACGAACCGATGACGTTGCACACACCATCATGCTCTCTGGCGACTATCCAGGCGCGGTCAAAGCATGGGACCGAGCGATCAAGGCGCGCCACGGATCAGCAAAGCTGGCTCGCTTTAATCTCTCCTTAAGTTCGCTCTTGGCGGATGATTTCGAACGGGCGGACGCAGGATTTTCCACCCTGATAGACCAGGGTGGGACCTGGGAGTTTCCGTCCCGGTACTGGCGAATTCGTACCCGTGAAGCAGCGAACCAGACCAACACCATGGCCGATCGTACGGCGATCTTGGCCCGAGACCCCACGGGTTGGTATCGGCTGATGCTCAACCAAGAAGAACCCGATGGAGAAGACTGGGTCAAACGAGATGGCACGTGGTCGGGACCGATCTCCCCCACCCTTCCAGAGATCGAAGGACCCGATGCTTACCCAGGGGTTCAAGTGGGAATCTGGCCCAGTGCCGTTCCTGTCTACCAAGATGATGCCGGTAGCCGCCGAGGTCTCATCACCCCCACGAGGGCGGCCCAACTCAGCCTTCTTCGCTGGCCCTTTCCATCCACGGAGATTCGCTACCAGGCGCCGGAACCGAGACCGGTCCCGACCGTCGAGGTATCCATTCCAGATGGCGCGACCCGAAGCGTTCACTACGACCCCGTCCGAGCATTGAAGAAGCTCCAGCAGCTGGGAGAGCGCCACAAGGACATCTGGCCCGACCTTCTCGATGCACATCACCTTGCATCCGCCGGGCTTCTTGACGAGTCAGGGCCAATCGTACGGGCG
>CAWVVG010000435.1:0-3370 GCA_963932775.1 uncultured bacterium | reverse complement strand
GTGGAGTCCTGAGACCCGAGGCTTTGGCACACGTCGACAATTCCCTATGACGGCAAGCCTGCAGTTCTTGTTGTGGCACAGCGCCGTTCATGACAATGATGCTGCACGACGACAGGCGGTGTCACAGCTCACTGCCATGGATGAGGGCGGCATCCACGACCACCTCGGAGGCGGGTTTCACCGATACACGGTCGACCCCAACTGGCAGGTCCCTCACTTTGAGAAGATGCTCTACGACAACGGACAGCTACTGAGCGTGTACGCTGAAGCCAGCGTCCTCGCAGACTCTCCTCGGTTCGCGCAGATCAGCCGGGATATCGCCGACTACCTCATCGCTCAGATGCAGCACCCAAAGGGCGCATTCTACTCAAGCCAGTCGGCCGACAGCGAGGGTGAGGAAGGAACCTTCTATGTCTGGACCCCCGAGGAGATTCGGGCGCTTGGTCCCGTCGCCGAGCCACTGATCAAGGCCTATGGCCTGACCCAGAAAGGAAACTTCGAGCACGGCCGAACGGTGTTCAATCGAGACCCCGCAGTGGACCCAGAACAAGCCGACATCAAAGCGGCCCGGGCCGCACTGTTCGACCATAGAGAAAAGCGGGAACATCCCCCGACGGATGACAAGCTGGTCGTGGCCTGGAACGGCCTCACCATCGGTGGCATGGCCCGCGCCGGTCGATACCTCAACGAACCCCGATACATCGCGGCCGCCCAGCAGGCGGCAAACCATGTCCTCAGTCACCAGACCGCCGACGGGCGACTGCCTCGGATTCTGGCAGTGGGTGCGCCTGCTGGGGTCCTCGAAGATTATGCCTTCCTGGGCAATGGACTTATCGACCTGTACGAGAGTGACCACGATCCCCGCTGGCTGAAAGCTGCGAGTCTCTGCGCCAACACCATGCTCGCACGCTTTCAAGATCCCGAAAATGGAGTGCTGTACCAGTCCGACAAGTCGGTTCAACTCATCACCCGAAAGACGGACCTGACCGATGGCGCCGAACCATCTGGGCCCGGTCGCGCACTGAGACTCCTCGGCAGGCTCCGCTCACTGGGTGACCCCAACATATCCGCCAAGCACATCGACCAACCCCTCAAGCAAGCCGCCTGGATACTGGAGCGCGCCCCCAACAATGCTCCCAGCTTGGCCCACCTCGCCGATCGGGTGAGCCGGCGCTCCACCGAGGTAATCATCGCCTCAGACAATGTGGACAACGAACGACTGAAGCCATTTATCGACACATACAATGAGACCGTTCGGCCTCACACTGTGCTCTCTGTGGTCTCGACGTCCCAAGCAAAGGAACTCGAGCTTTTCACAGCGATTCTTGGAAAGACCGGTGGGGTCAAAGGGTTTCAGGTCTTTGTCTGCCACGATGGGGCCTGCCATCAACCCACGGATGATCTGGCAGAGTTTAAACGGATCTTGAAAGGAAGCTGAGCCCCTCGGTTTACACCAATTGGGGTATGCTGCTGACCTGAGGAGGCTCCATGGCCGATACCGCACAATTGACCGACGATTATCACCTGTCTTTGTCCATCGGCAAGGCGCTCTGGGACGACCTTGTTGGCGCTGCACTGCCACTGAAAGTCCGCGACGGAACCTTCGATTTGGGCAAGGTGCTCATCTCCGGAGTGAAGCAGGTTGGCCTCAAGCAGCGGGTTCGTGGGTTGCTCGAAGATAGAGAGCCACCAGCACAGCTGGTTCGGGTCAAGGATCGCGCCGCACGCTTTTGGAGTGATCACCGCGAAGACGTGTACCAGGTGGTCTCTGAAATGTTTCGGGTAGAGGGTGACTGGTCGGTCGAGATCGACGACAAAGGAACCGAGTTCCACTATGCACACCAGAAAATCGGCGTGGATGCACACCTGAAAGCCACCATCAGCGGAACCGCCTTCCTGATTCGGGACTCAGTCGAGATTCCGTTCACCATCGAGAAACGTCTGGGTGCCGCGGCACACATGGGAAACATTCGCTACGACAAGGAGCAACGGGCCGTCGTCGGCGACGTCCAAGACCCCTTCATCGACCTGGGTGATGGGATGATTCTCCAAGCGCTCTCACAGGCTGCAGCAACCTTGCTGGCCCAACGCACCGAAAAATTCCAGAAGACCCCGCTCATCAAGAAGGACCAACTGGAGAACCTCTTTGCACCCGCAGGCGGTCCACTCAAGCTCAAGATGGGCATCGACGATGTGCGCATCGAGGTGAACGAGAACGATCTGCAGCTAAAAGTGAAGTTTGCTTTCGAACAGCCGCAACTGACGGGGGCGTGAGAAAGGGCGCTTGGCCCTCTCCCACACCTACCGAGTCTGGATTTAGCTGAGTTCGGTCGACCGAAAGAAGTAGCTAATCTCCTGGGCTGCGGTCTCTGGAGCATCCGAACCGTGCACAGCGTTCTCGCCGATGCTTGCAGCGTAGAGCTTACGGAGGGTGCCCTCAGCAGCTTCTGCAGGGTTGGTAGCACCCATAATTTCGCGGTTGCGGACAATGGCGTTGTCACCCTCGAGCACGATGACGACGCACGGGCCAGAGGACATAAACTCAGTCAGCTCGCCGAAGAAGGGGCGACCCGAATGTACTGCGTAGAAGCCTTCAGCCTCGCGCAGAGAGAGGTGCGCCTTGCGCATGGCAGCGATTCGAAGTCCCTCTTTTTCAAAGCGGGCTACGATCTTACCGATGTAGTTGTTTTTGACGGCGTCGGGCTTGATGATCGAAAGGGTGCGCTGCATGGCGTCCTCCTGTGGGTTGAATTGGCGCGCGGTCTAACGAGACTGAGCCAACTACGCCATTCCAATCCTCAGGCGTCACCGGCCTGAAACAAACTTCACTTCCACGGTCCTCGTACGGTACACCGATGGAAGGACGCCTTGCAGTTGATAAGGGCCGTCTCCCCGGCAGCTATCGTCAGTGAACCTTGTTGTTGAGGGGCATCTCCCGCAGCAAACCGAACCTCGATCCTGTAGATGCCTGGAGCCACTCTCCCACCGCTGATTCG
The DNA here is from genome assembly GCA_963932775.1 of uncultured bacterium. Taxonomy (GTDB): domain Bacteria; phylum Myxococcota_A; class UBA796; order UBA796; family UBA796; genus UBA796. The sequence continues at coordinate 374 of CAWVVG010000435.1, read as the reverse complement.
TTGGCCATTGCCCACGAGTTGAACCTGGTGTGCATCTCCTGTGACTCGAATGCCCGCGGTAGACGGCATGGGTTTCTCAGCCGGTACTGGAGGCGCCTCGGGTACTGGGCTTGCCTTGGGTGCGGGCGGCGGTACTTGCTTGGCCTTGGGTGCAGCCTGTGGCGCGCGCTTGGCTTTGGGCGGCGCTTTACGGGGTACTGGCTTGGTCTTTGCTTTGGGGCGTGACGGTGCCGGACTCGACTTGGCCGTGGGGGCAGGAGCGGCCTCAGGTTTCGGCGGAACCACCGGGGTGACTTCGGGGGTCACGTCAGGTGCAGGCGTTGCAGGCACAGCTTCGGGCGACAACGCTTCAGGGGCTGGGTCTTTGGCGCTCT
>CAWVVG010000434.1:0-3373 GCA_963932775.1 uncultured bacterium | reverse complement strand
CCGAACTGCAAGCCAGATGCCCCCAAGATCCCCGAGATCTTGGTCGCTGTCCGGCGGTTTTCCATGTGCTGTTGACCCGCGAAGTGCCAGGTGGCTTGATCTTGCCAGCGGTTCAATCCTGCGATGATTCCAGCGGCAAAGTCTTCCACGAACAACCAATCTCGAATGGCGGTTCCCTCTCCGTGAATCGGCAGCGGGCCACCATTGAGCGCGGATAAAATCCAGCAAGGAATCGCCTTCTCTGGATGTTGCCGGGGTCCATAATTGTTGGTGCATCGGACGATGGCTGCCGGGTAGCCATGAGTGTGGCGCCAAGCGTGAACCAAACCCTCTGCTCCAGCTTTGGATGCCGCATAAGCATTTCCAGGCCGAATGGGTGCATCGGGACCAAAAGCGACACCATGAGGTGCTTGACCAAAGACTTCGTCGGTGGACATGTGAATGAAGCGGTCGATTCCCGCCCGACATGCGGAATCGAGCATGATCCGGGTGCCCAGAATGTTGGAGCGAAGAAAAATATCGGGCCCATTCAATGACCGTGCAACATGGCTCTCTGCAGCCATATGAACCACAGAATCAATGCCCTGAAGCGCACGCTGAACAGACTCCTCATCACAAACATCGCCCTCGATGAACGTGTGATCCACACCCTCGAGAAAGGCACGGTTTCCAGCATAGGTAAGCTTGTCGTAGACCACAACATCGCGACCGGTCGCCGCGAGGCTCCGGACCAATTGCGAGCCCAAAAAGCCCGCCCCGCCTGTTACTAAAATCCGACTCATGGACGTGTCCACTCCCACAGATCACTATTGTAGGGCATGAACTCCTCTGCTGCTGGATTGCCAAGCTGCATCTGAAGGAATGCCGTGACCGCCGTATTGATGGTGGGCCCTCCCTCATCAAGGCTCAGGTACGGTTCGTTGCACTCGGCGTAATTGGTCCACTCACAAGCCTGAGAGAAGATCATATGACCGCTGGACAACAGGTTGCCCATGACCTTGGTCTCGCTGCCAAGCGCATTGAAGATCGGCTCAACCTGTGTGGCCATCGGAGTCATATTGTCCCACTCCGCGCCCAGGACCATGAATGGAATCTCGGCCAATGGAGCACCGGCTCCGAGCACCTCGAATCCTGCGGGCGCCAAGGGAATGGCGGCCCAGGCCCGGTCATCGCTGAAGTCGGCGTTAGCGAACTCTGGATTGCTCTCAACCCACGATTGAAATTCATCACAGAGCCACCCCCCCGCGGCCTCACAGAAGGCGACCGATGCCTCAAAATCAAAGGCAGCCCCCCCAACAGCGGTGGCGGTATATCCCCCAAAAGAATGGCCCATCACCGCGTAGCCATCCGCCTCGTCCAGACAGCCCTCCAGTCCCAGATCAACTGCGGCGGTCTGGAACAACCAGTCAACAGAGTCGATCACATCGTAGGGACGGCGGAAGATCATTTCCGGCAAGCGATCCTCTGAGAAATCGAAGATCGTGTTCCCCGTATGGTCGGGCGCCACGACCACAAAGCCATGGGTTGCGAGCCGCTCGGTGATGAAATTACTCTGCCAACGGATGCCTTGATTTCCGTGTGAAAAGACCACCACTGGACGGGTTTGGTCGCACAGAGGTTCGGGGCTGTCCAGGGCATCGTGTGTGAGCATGCCATCGTATTGATGCAGCATCGAGCTGTTCTCGTCGGTGGGGTACCACACCTGAATCCTCAAGTGCTCCCCGGTCCGACCTGTGAGGCTGGACTCCAAAGAGCCCACACCAAATGGTCCAACATCATTGGCGGGGTACCACACGTCGACCACATCCGAATCGGCATCCGCATCGGATTCCATTGCAGCGGCACCAGAATCACCCACGCTCTTGTCGCTGCCTCCACAGGCAACGAAAGCAAAAACCATCCAAAGCGCACGCATTTCAACTCTCCCGAAGATTGCTCACCAACTGTGCAATTGTATCCCCAGCATTGCCGAACAGCATCCTCGAGTTTTCGTGGAAGAACAATGGATTGGCAACACCTGCGTATCCAGCACCCATCCCGCGCTTGAAGACCACGACCAGCTTGGACTCCCATGCCTCGAGTACGGGCATGCCGTAGATCGGACTGGATGCATCAGTCAGGGCGCCTGGATTCACAATGTCGTTGGCCCCGATCACCAAGACCACATCGGTTGATGGGAAGTCTGAGTTGATCTCGTCCATTTCCATCACGATGTCGTAAGGAACGCCCGCTTCTGCCAGAAGAACATTCATGTGTCCTGGTAAACGGCCCGCCACAGGGTGAATCGCGTACCGAACACGAATGTCCTGTTCTCGAAGGATGCGGGTCAAGTCGTTCACCATGTGCTGGGCTCGGGCCACAGCCATTCCATACCCGGGCACGATGACGACGTTCTTGGCCTGCAACAGGGCTGCAGAACAACTGGAGATATCGATTTCTTGAATCTCTCCTTGCTCGCCGGGAGCGGTCGCGGCGGGAACTGCACCCGAGTCGGTTCCAAACCCCCCAAAGACCACATTCCAGATGGAGCGGTTCATCGCCTTGCACATGATGTACGAGAGAATGGCTCCTGACGAACCGACAAGCGCACCGGTGATGATGAGGGCATTGTTGTTCAGCATGAAACCGGCAGCAGCAGCAGCCCATCCCGAATAGCTATTCAACAAGGACACCACAACCGGCATATCCGCGCCTCCGATGGCTACGACCAAATGGATGCCCAAAAGTGCTGTAATTCCAGTCATGATGTACAGAAGTGCTTCGCCTTTAAGCATTCCCCACATCTGCACCGTGTGGCCTTCTTGAATGAAGGGAACCGCCATCGCAACGATGGCGATCAGCGCGATCAGATTGAGAAAATGACGACCCGGTAGAAGCAGAGGCTTGCCCGACAGCGAGCCGCGCAATTTGGCCCACGCGATGACAGAGCCTGTGAACGTGATGGAGCCAATGGCCACGCCAAGCCACACTTCAATTCCATGAACAGTGCCACCGGTCGGGTGGGACATGTAGGTCGAGATGCCAACGAGAACGGCAGCAAGGCCCACAAAGCTGTGGAGAATGGCCACCAGCTGAGGCATGCCTGTCATGACGACCCGGGCGGCCATGACCGCGCCGACCGCACCACCCAGACACAGTGACCCCAGCAACAATGGATTGAGCTGGACCTTGTCCGCCATAAACGTGGCCCCAATAGCGATGGCCATACCGACCATGCCAAAGAGATTGCCTCTGCGGGCAGTCTCCTGCGTAGAGAGCCCACTCAGGGACATGATGAACAACACACCTGCGATCAGGTAGGGGACCGCGAGTTGATTGGCTGAAAGAGCAGTCATAATTCTACCCCCTATTTCCGGAACATGGCGAGCATGCG
>CAWVVG010000433.1:0-3387 GCA_963932775.1 uncultured bacterium | reverse complement strand
CTGAGCAAGCATGGGGAATTCGGTTACCAAATTGGCGTGATGCTCTCCAGACGGTCGTTGATGAGGGTGATACAATAGCGCCAGGGGTAGAGTCTTGAAATATCGCTTGGAACAAATGGCGGGTGTCTCGAAACGTGATGGAGTCCGTATGGGCATCGTCTCCACATGGGATGTGGAGAACAATGCCGTTCGGATTTTGGCTGCCAGCCTTCGTGAGGCCGGCCACCATTGCGCGGAGATCTACTTCAAGGATTGGCTATCTAATTACCTGGAGCCGGCGACGGACACCCAGCTCGACAACCTAATCAAGGTCATCCGCAGAGAGCAGTTGACCGTAGTGTGCATCTCCATTCGAGCCTCCGCTTATGTGGGTCAAGCTGCGGTGCTCACCGAGCGCATTCAGCGGGATCTCGACATTCCGGTTCTCTGGGGCGGGATGCATCCCACCATAGCTGGCGACGAGTGCATCGAGCACGCCGATATGATCCTTCAGGGTGAGGGTGAGCTTGCCATCGTGGACCTGGCAGATCGTCTGCGAGACGGCGAGGATGTCTACGATACCCCCAACATCTGGTTCCGAAAGTCCAAGAGCGATGTGGTGAAGAACAGTCTGCGCCCCTTGGTGCAGAACCTCGATGACCTCGCATTCCGGGACTATACGACCCACGAGCACAAGTACTTCATCAATGGCAACACCTATAAAATCGGTGACCCGATGAAAGGCGACCCCGTCTTTCAGATGATGGGCAGTCGAGGGTGTGTCTACAAGTGCAGTTACTGCTACAACTCCACCTATAAAAAGGACGTTTACCCGGGTCAGAAATGGTTCCGCGTGCGTTCTCCCGCATCCATTGTTGCGGAAATCAAGGCGGCTCAAAAGCACTGGCCGATGAAGCGGATTCGTTTCGACGATGAGGTCTTCAACTTCCAAAAAGAATGGTTGATCGACTTCTGCGAGATTTACCCCAAGGAAATTGGGCTGCCATTTGAGATCTTCATTGAGCCCAAGTTGGTCAACGAAGAACGCATGACGATGCTCCGCGATGCCGGAATGGTCAGCGTGTACATGGGCATTCAATCATCCGAGCGGGTGACCGGACACCTGTACGACCGCCGGGTGAAGAATCAGTCGATCGAAGACATTGCGGCGATGTACCACCGCTTGGGCGTGAAGCCACACTTCCAGCTCATCTACGATGATCCGGTCTCGACCGATGAAGACAAGCGGTCGTTGTTTGAGATGATCGCAAGCTTCCCGCATCCGTACGACTTGTATCTGTTCTCAATGACGGTCTTTCCGGGCTCTGAGCTCAACAAGAAGCTTCTGTCAAAGGGGCTCATCTCCAAGTACGACATCGAGGGTCTCAACACCCGCGTGTTCTATCAGCACCGTGTGAACCTACAGTATCCGCGACCTGTCGAAGACACGTTCTGGATTGCACTGACTCAGATGTTGTCCAAGTCGTTTGTGCCCACACCTTTGTTGCGGACACTCTCCAAGTCTGAAGTGCTCAAGAAGCACCCTTGGCCGCTCATTCAGATGGCCCACATGTCGAACTATATGAAGATGGGATCGACCTGCGTGAAGATGGTGAGCAAGGGCGAGATGACGCCGACACTGTTGCGGCGTTGGTTGTCCCTCGACCGGGTCATCACGACTTAAGCTCACAGCTCGTTACCGACGCCCAAGAGACCATCGGGTCATCGAACTACCTTAGCGCTTCGCTCATGGAATGATTGCCAATTGGTCGGCCAAGGGCGCTGCAAGGAAGACCTCAAAGTCGTTGAGCATGTCTTCTGAGGACACGCCGAAGTTTGCTTGAAAGGCTCCCTCCCAGCCCAGCTCATTGAGGTCGCTAAAGAAGCCAACCCGGTAGGCATCTTCGCCCACTCGGTCTACCAGGTACGCGTTGAACCACGCACCCAAATCATAGGCTGCGCGCGCCCGCTCCCCGTATGGAATGTCGCTGAAGCGCTCACCATCCTCGAGCATGGACTTTGTCTCCATTTTCCAGGCCATTCGCTCACGCAGGTACCCTTCATCCACTCCAGGCTGACGGGAGTACAGCAGCTGAGCCATGTACTCTGCGCCCCCTTCGGACCACCATGGATTCTCGACCATCAAGCGGCGCCGTTCATCTTCGTCGCGGCTGTCGATGTGCGCACTTTGAACCACATGAAAGTACTCGTGGTAGGCAACGACCGTGTAGTCGGTCTCATCGGGCGATGGATACTTGGAACCAAAGGTGACCAAGAATACTGAGTAGTCCTCGTACTCAGAGCGACGAGTATTGAGACCCGCCCCGCCATCGCGCGCATAGTCTTCAAAGCTGTGCCCACGGTTGAGGCAGTGGTCCATAAACTCAGGAGGCAAGCCGGGGTCCTTCTCCATTCGTACCGCACAGAAGTAGTCGTCGTGTTCGATTGCAGCATCGATGTCGTGGCCGATGACCCAGTACTCAAGAGGACCATAGTTTCCCCAGGCTTCGCTCGCCGTCGAGTGACCATCTCGAATCAGGTCCACCTGACTCTCAGGAACATCGGGTGCCGGATAGTATTCGGGCACCCAAGGGCCATCTTCTCCCCATTCAGGAGCCCCGATGTCTTCTTCAGTTCCGGTGTCTGTCGGGTCCGCTTGACCATCATCGATCTCCGGCTCAGCGTCAGCCGATGATTCGGTGGACTTGGCCGTGCAGGACAGTAGGAAAAAGAGGCTCAGAGTTTTGATTGTCATGGTGAGTTTTATCCTATGTTTCGGGCTCAGTGTCAGCTGAAGCGACGGGTCTCAAAGCAGGCGGGCACTCCAGGGCTCTCACCGGTGAGTATACCGTCGACAACGGCATCGGCCGCCCGGAGGGCGAGGCTGGGACTGAATGCACCGAAGCCACCACAACTGATGATTCTGGGGCGGCCGGGCAGGGGACCAATGATGGGCAGTCCGTCGCAGCTAAAGGTCATGATTGATGACCACTGGTGGGTGATGGGGGTGTCTCGCAGATGGGGCCAGTGTTCGTGTAGAAAGCTCCGCAAGCGCGCGTCGACATCGGGCTGAACGGTGGAGTCATCGGTCTCACCGGCCTCCATGTGGGGCGTGGCCCAGCGGCATCCAGAGAGGAGTACTCGACCCGCTTTTGTCTGCCGTGCGGACGTGTACCCATACTGGATGTGCATGGGCCTTGGGATGCAGGTCTGTACCGCGGCTGTGGCGATTGTTTGGTGGCGAACGGGGTGAAACTTGTCTGCGGCCCATGGCGTCACCTGGGCCCCCCCAGTCATGATCACCACATCGGCCTTGATGCTCTCGCCGGTCTCCATTCGAGCCCTTAAATCAAAGCCGTCGTCATCGATAGCGATGACCCGGCGATGGGTTGACACGGATACACCGTG
>CAWVVG010000432.1:0-3400 GCA_963932775.1 uncultured bacterium | reverse complement strand
GCATCTGCATCCGCATCCGCATCCGCATCCGCGTCGGTGTCCGCATCTGCATCAACATCCCCACTCAGGAACTCATCACCAAAGGTGTCGAGATCGCCAGGAGCCTTCGGAGCTGAGGGGCACCCAAAGAGAAATACTGCGAGAATAAATCGAGTCATGTTTATCTCCTAAAAATAACCGTAACTTGGGTTTATACACCGAAGTCACCACCACCTGCACATGGAGTTTAGCCAAGAAGATGCAATGGATGGCATAGACCTCTCGGCATAGACTCAAATTCCGCGGAGGAAAAGAGCATGAGCCAACCCATTGTTGAATGTGTACCGAACTTCTCAGAGGGTCGAAACCAAGCGACCATTGATGCCATCGCCACCGCGATCCGGGCTGTGGACGGCGTGTCGTTGCTCGACGTAGACCCGGGGGCTGCCACCAACCGCACCGTAATGACCATGGTGGGTGCTCCCCAACGGGTCGTGGAAGCCGCATTCCAGGCCATCGCCACAGCGGCTTCACTCATCGATATGAGCCAACACTCCGGCGCACACCCTCGCATGGGCGCCACAGATGTTTGCCCCTTCGTCCCGGTTTCCGGAATCGATATGGCTGGGTGTGCAGACTTGGCCCGTCAGCTCGGGGAACGCGTTGGGCGCGAATTGAGCATTCCAGTCTACCTGTACGAGAGCGCTGCTAGCCGACCCGAGCGACACAACCTCGCGGAAGTGAGAGCCGGCGAGTACGAGGGCTTGTCCGGTCGCAGTGGCGATGGCCACTGGACGCCAGACTTTGGTCCGGACACATTCAATGCCAAGTCGGGAGCCACAGCCATTGGTGCCCGGCCCTTCCTCATTGCCTACAACATCAACCTGAACACTCGAAACACTAAGAAAGCGATGAAAATCGCTGCCCTGATCCGAGAGAAGGGCATCATCCGTCGGGAAGCCGGCGAGATTGTTCGAGACCTCGAAGGAAATGCAGTCCGCACCCCCGGAGTCTTCAAGGGTGTGAAAGGGATCGGGTGGTACATCGAGGAATACGGCCGCTGCCAAGTCTCCCTCAATGTCACCGACTTTGAGATTAGCCCCATGCATGAGGTGCTCGAAGAGACCCGCCGAATCGCTCTAAATGAGGGCGTCATCGTGACGGGCTCAGAGTTGGTTGGCCTGGTTCCCAGGCGTGCGCTCACATGGGCCGGCCATTTTTACCTGGAAAAGGAGGGTGCAAACCCAGGAGTATCCGAACGAGAACTCGTCGATACGGCCATCCATTCGCTCGGGCTCCGCGATGTGGGGGAGTTCGATGCCAGCGCCCGTGTGGTCGAGTACGCAATCGGCGGAGATGGCCCCCTCGTCTCCATGACCGGTCGAGACTTCATCGACACCTTGGGCTCCTCTGCACCGGCACCCGGAGGGGGCTCAGTTGCGTCTCTGTGCGGTGCCATGTCGACCGCTCTTTCGGCAATGGTAGGCAGCCTCACCCATGGAAAGAAAGGGTATGAAGATCACTTCTCTGCCCACTGTGAAAACTCCGTTCAAGCCCAGTCGCTCAAGGACGCTTTCCTTGCAGACATCGACAACGACACCGCCGCCTTTAATGACATCATGACCGCCATGAGACTGCCCAAGAAGACCGATGCCGACAAGGCGACTCGTCGTTTGGCGATGACCGAAGCCACCCGCACCGCAATCAACGTACCCCTCGGTGTCCTCGAGCGATCTGTGCACGCAATCGCGTGCGCCGAGATTGCTGCGACCGGGAACAAGAATGCCCGTTCGGATGCCGGTGTAGCAGCCTTGACCGCTGGGGCTGCCGCAGAGGGGGCCTTCTACAATGTGCTCATCAACCTCGATGGATTTGCTGACACGGCGTATGCCGCGGAAGCCACCACCCGTGCAGAGCGGGCGCTTGCCGAGGTCACCGAGCGGGTCGCTGCCCTCACCGAGACCATTCGGACCCAACTGCGCGGTTGATCAATTCTGAAGAATCTTCTTCACAGCCCTGCGGGTGCCTGGATGCGGATCCTGCGCCAAGCCGATGAGCGCGGGGAGCGACCGGGCTTGTTTGGGGTCTAGCAGACCAAGCGCTCGTACCGCAGCCTCCGTGACACCAGGACGCTCATCTCTGAGCAAAGGCTGTAAAGGGCCGAAAGCATCCTGCTCTCCGAGCCACCCAAGCGAGCGAGCCGCCAGCCGCCTTACCTCTCCAGAATCATGCTTCAGCGAAGCCACGAGTTGCTGGGTAAGAAGTGGACTCTCGATCTCACCGGCGTAGCCCAGCATCCGAACGGTCTCACCCACCACCGCAGACGACTCATCGGCCAAGGCTTCCAAGTACACCGCCTCATCGGGTACGCGCTTGTACCCCTGAATCAACGCCACCCGAACCGGTTCCGATTGACGCTCGATGGTCGGCCATGCCACAGGAGTCGCTAGGCTGTATGCGAGGGCAACCTGAATCTCGGACTCATCGGTCCCAAAGAACAGGCGCTCAGCCAACAAGGTCTGTGCTGCTGCTCCAACAAGGCCTTTGCCTGGAAAGAAGAACCTGCCCGCTCGATTCCGAATGGGCTGGAGCGAATCGATGCGTGCAGCAAGGGCCGGAGTCGCAGCCCGAACCTCTGCGGCATCGGCGCGCAAGGCATCGGCCCAGTCTCCTGCGAAGGCAGAAGTAGACAAGGTCAAGAAAAGTAGCAAGCAGTGTTTCATCGTCCCACCTCTGAAGTGATCAAGTGGCCAGCATCTTCCCACCAGGCGTTGTCCGTCTCCCGTTCGACGTTGGAGCCGCAGTGAACTTCACCAAGTCCCATGTGGTACACCTCCCAGTCATCCAAGAAGACCAAGTCCATGCTGTCTGGAAAGAGATCCCGCACATGGCTGATCAGAGGGTCGGATGATTGGTCCGACACATCGGACCGCATAAACGGATCCGCGAGAAACACTGTGGTCCTGTCGTCCACACTCTCGACGATTAGGTTCGCCATACCTGGAATGAGCGCGGCCACCCAAGACCCACAACCATTGGGCTCTTCGAACAGACTCGGCATGTACAGAATGTCTTCCTCATCCAGTCCGAGTTCTTCCACAAATATGGCTTTCTGTTCGTCGAGTATCTCCTGAATTTCATTGTTCAAGGCTCGCAGGGCCCCATCATCCACGATCTCTCCGATGGTATCGATGCTATGCCCAGACCAACCTCCCGGTGCATACTGGGGCAGACTCGTGTCCGGGTCCAGCCCCTCCAACAGGGTCCATGCTGAGCGGGTATCCGAGATGACAAAGCGGAACCCCTTGGGCGCGCTCGGGTCTGGGATCGTGGTCGTGAATTCATCTATATGACCAACGCAGAGCCAGGTTGAGTCTGGCATAAATGGTTTCTGAACCTCCATGGCCTCTACAGCACGCTG
>CAWVVG010000431.1:0-3424 GCA_963932775.1 uncultured bacterium | reverse complement strand
CTGCACGGGCCGTGATTGTGGCCGTACCCCTGGAGCCGGGATCCACACATGCATCCGTGGTGATGTCGCCAGAGCCGATATCTTCGGCCAGAGATGCTGAGACCAGTGTTGAGAGATCCATTTAGAGTCTGTCGAGGCTGGTAAGAACGGTCTCACCAACCGCGGATCCTTCTCGGTAAAACAGCGGATACGAGCTCAAGGGAACATACATTTCACGGTCCATTGGTCCCTCGAATACCTCATCAGTATCGAATGCAAAGACCCACCGTCCCTCTGGAAACCGCACATTGACCCGGCCTGTGTCATCCACAACTGGCACCACCAAGAGGTCTCTTCCGAAGGTGTACGCATAGGTACTCTTGTCCAAGAAATCCATTAGGCCTCGACCCTCAGCAAAGGCCAAGCCGCCTTCCTCCATCAGGTATGGGATGAGGTCTGAGTGCAGGCGTGCGAACGTGCGGTAGATGTCCGTAGTTTCCTCGTCGAAGGCCCACGGGCGATGTTCCCCAGCGCCTCCATTTTCCATGACACCGCTGAGCGCACCCAGCTGTGCCCACCGAATGAACACATCCTTGTTGCGCCCCAACTCAGAGTCATCGGTCCGGTAGCCACCGATGTCCGAACCGAACATTGTGTAGCCATCGTGGTCCGACCAATACATGTTTCGAAGTGCCGCCTGTAAGCCACCAAAGTCTGAATCTTGGTCGCCCACCCACCCGGCCCAGACAATGTCTTGGGGTGCGAACTGAACGGCCTCACCACCCAAATCGGCCCCGTAGTTGTCCACCGGTCGGACCGTATTCACCCGCTCGTCGCCGAGTCGTTCGCGGGTGTAATCGTGAAAATCCCGGTAGTACGCGTGGGAGTACTCCAGCCGGTCCACATCTCTCCCCAATGCCGGAGAATGCTTGGCGAGCAGGGCCGAGAAATCCAGGCCATCACACTTCCATCCGTCGATGCCCAAATCCAGGGTCTTGTCCATAAGCCCATGCCACCAGTCGACAGCCTCTGGATTGAAATAGTCAATGATGCTTCCATCTCCCTTCCACCAGTTCACAACCTTGGGTTGGGTGTCGTCCGCACTTCCGGTCATAAAATAGCCATGGTCCGAAGCGTACGCATACAGTTCGGTTTCATCCACGTTGATGCCCGGAACGGTCCAGACGAACACCTTCACACCCTTCGCATGGAGTTCATCAACCATGGCTTGTGGGTCTGGATAGAGCTCGGGGTCCCAATCATACGTGCTGTACCCAGTCGCCCATGGACTATCGATGATGATGGCACCAACCGGAATGTCCTGTTCGATGTACCCGTCGACTAAGGCCATCGCCGAAGCTTGAGTAGACTCGTCTTCCCAGACCCAGGGTTCCATCACCCATGACGGCCAAGGTGGATCGTGCGTTTCAGATAGGCCGGAATCGGCCCCATCGTCTTTGGCTCCCCCGGTACAAGCCATCAGAGATAAAGCGCACAGTGCTGCAAGCCTTGAGGTCATGCTCCCAACCCCGCGCGGGCTTGAGTGAGCTGTTCTTGGCGCTCCCGGGCAGCATCTGCTTTCTCCTGAATCTCCGCCACCACGTGGTCTGGTGCCCGGTCAGTGAAGTTGGTGTTGCCCAGCTTTCGTTCGAGAAAGCGCAAATCCTCACTCACCTTGGCCAGAACCTTATCGAGCCGAGAACGCTCTGCATCGACGTCAACAACGCCATCAAGCGGCAGAAAATAGGCTTGCCCGCGAACCACAAAGGTCGACGCAGGCCCTTCATGGCCCCCTTCGCTCATCTCGTGTACACCCGCCAAGTCTCGCAGCGCAGAGCTGTGGCCCTGAATCTGGCTGAGGTCCTCCGTGCAGATACGGACAGGAATCCTCGGTGAGATCTCCATGTCCGCGCGAATGCGGCGAATCGCGGTGATGACGCCCTGGGTGGTGGCCACCTTCTCGAGGGCCTCTGGGTCGGATGGAAAATCGCCGATCTTCGGATAGGCCACGGTGACAATGGAGCCCTCTGTGTGTGGCAGGCGTTGCCAGATTTCTTCTGAGATAAAGGGCATGACTGGATGAATCATCCGCGCCAAAGCGTGGAAGACGGTCCACAGGGTGTGGCGAGCGCCTTGCTTGGCGGCTTCAGATGCTTCATCGCCGTACAAGGTCCCTTTGGAGAACTCGAGATACCAGTCGCAGAGCTCATCCCAAGTGAAGGCGTAGATTTCACTGGCAGCTTCACTGAATTTGTATTGGTCCAGTGCTCCCCGGACCCGCCGAACCGCTTCTCCCGTCCGCGCCATGACCCAGTGGTCGTATGGGCTGAAGGTACGCTCTGCCTCCGGGTCGTAGTCCTCAAGGTGCATCATCGCGAAACGGAACGCCTGCCAGATCTTGTTCTGGAACTTCACGTAGCCATTGGCTCTTGCGTCGTTCCAGAGAATGTCGCGTCCTTGGGTCTCCATCGCAACCAAGGTCATCCGCAAAGCGTCCGCACCGATCCGATTGATTTGCTCAAGCGGGTCGACCACATTGCCCTTGGTCTTGGACATCTTCAGCCCGTTCTCATCCCGCACGAGAGCGTGAATGTAGATGTCTGAGAAGGGCGGCTTGCCCATAAAATGGATGCCCGAGTACATCATCCGGGCCACCCAGAAGAAGATGATGTCAAAACCGGTAATCAGTACCGATGTTGGGTAATACCGGCTGAGGTCCTTGGTTTCATCTGGCCAGCCGAGGGTCGAGAATGGCCAAAGGGCCGACGAGAACCAGGTATCCAGGACGTCTTCATCCTGACGAATGTTGGAAGACCCACACCCAGAGCAGGAATCAGCGTCCTCACGAGAAACGGTGATGTGCTCGCAGTCACCACAGTACCAAGCAGGAATCTGGTGACCCCACCACAACTGCCGGCTGATGCACCAATCTCGGATGTCCCGCATCCACGCGTAATAGGTGTTCTCCCATTGCTTGGGTACGAAGCGAGTCTGCCCTTCTTCCACGGCAGCGATGGCCGGTGCAGCGAGGGGCTCCATCTTCACAAACCACTGAGTCGAGAGCATGGGCTCCACCGCCGAACCCGACCTCTGAGACCGCGGGAGCGCCATGACATGTGGCTTTGTTCCACGGTCCAGCCCAAGTTCAGCGATCTTGACTTTGACGGCCTTGCGCGCCTCAAAACGGTCCATTCCCTCGAACGGCCCGCCTTCGTCATTGATGGTTCCGTTGGGGTTTAAGATGGTAATAAATGGCAGGGAGTGCCGCTTTCCGACCTCAAAATCGTTGAAGTCATGTGCCGGCGTAATTTTCACTGCTCCGGTCCCAAACTCAGGATCCACCAGTACAGAATCTCCCACAATTGGAATCAATCGATCCAGGATCGGGTGACGCACTGAGCGACCGATCAGGTGCATGTATCGGGGATCCTCAGGGTGGACTGCA
>CAWVVG010000430.1:0-3429 GCA_963932775.1 uncultured bacterium | reverse complement strand
CAATGGCATGCGTCAACCGTCCGTTCGGTGCTTGCCCGCATCAAGGGCTGACGAAGCACCAGACAGTTGCCCGCCGAACGGTCGGACAGCCAAGGCCATCCCGCCTGCAATTCCACGCCTTTGGCAGTGGCACCAGGCTTGCTCAATGGTGACCGTCTCATCCACTCAGGAGGTCGTATGGGCACCATCAACACAGTCTTTATCTTGGGCAATCTCGGAGCAGATCCGGAGCTTGCCACCACCAAAAGCGGGCACTCGGTATGCACCTTACGCATCGCCACCAATCGGCGGCCAAATCCCGATGACCGCAGCCAAGTCGAGACCACATGGCATCGAGTCAAGCTGTGGCGAGCCACCGCAGACTTCGCCCACCAGACACTAAAAATCGGTGACCCCATTGCAATCGAGGGTCGCATCCAACACGAAGAATGGCAGGACAAGGAAGGAAACCCACGCAAGACCACGGTCATCGTCGGCCAGAACCTCACCCTGGTGGGCCGCGGACGCCCTGCTGAACGGTCGGGGCAGGAGCCAAAGGTCTTGAACTAAGGCTGTGAGGCCCGGTACCGGTAGACAAACCATGCGAGCAGGCTCAGTGGAATCGCCCAACCTACGGTCGCTTCACTGCCAATGACCCCAAGCTCCCATGCGAAGTCTGAGAACGGAAACCCGAGCAGGTAGCCCGCACCATGGTGGCTCTGGAGCACATCCAGGCCCAGGTGCAGGGCCATACCGCCGAGTAGGTTCCAGAACACCGAAGCCCGCACAGTCTCTTGAAACAGAAAGCAGGTCAGAAACGCCAATAAAACAAGGCCGACAGGCTGATGGAAAGGCTGCCACCCATGGGTAAAAAATGGTGACACACGGGCCAAGTGTACATGAACGTACCCCAAACCTATGGCAGGAACCCTTGAGCAGAGATCGGGCATGACGGTTCCCAGCACGAAGACGGGAATGAACCGGCCACGGACGCCGACCTTGAGCAACACCGCAGCAGCCCCATGAGTCAATAAGTCACCCACGCAGCACCACCCGCCCGGACTGCCATCCAAAAAATCTTGGGCAGAGTACAGCCCCAAGAAGCAGCCCGATGATGCTCAGTAAACCCTTGAGTCTACGAAATGGATGGTCGATTCGCTCCGTCTCAATAACCGCCTGGTCACGGGCTCGGAATTGACCCTTTACCGTCACCGTATCGCCGACACTGAGGCCTTCCGACGAGCCATGTACGGCCACACCACGCACGGTCTTTGAAATTTCGTACACAGACGCACCCCGAATATGTGTGACCTCCCACAGAGGAAACAACAACGGGGCTCCTTCCATGCTCTCAGGGGCTTCGACTGCAGCCCGATAGCCATTGGGCTGGGCCAACGAGAAGGTGGTGTAGTGCCACCCCAGCACAGCCAACAAAAAGGCAGTGCAGATCATCTTCCAGGTTCGGCCACGGTCTGAGAACACCGCCGATAAGTAGCCGCAGCCGCATCATCCCGCTACGATGGGAGCGAATCAGGAGACGAACTGTGAGCACGGCCTTCACTGTTTGGTGTACCGGACTACCATCTTCAGGGAAATCGCAACTGGCAGAGTCCTTGGCCCCGGCCATTCTCGCCCGCGGCTTTCAAGTGGAGATCATTAACTCCGGAAAGATGCGAAAGACTCCCCTGGGTGCCTCTCTCGGCTTCTCCAAGGGCGACCGAGACACGAACATTCGACGCCACGCCTTCGCAGCGAATCTGCTGACAAAGAACGGCGTGGTGGCCATTGTCTCGGCAGTGAGCCCGTATGAGGCCACCCGAAATGCGGTTCGCGCGGAGCTTGGGAGCTTTGTCGAGGTCTATGTGTCCACTCCCAAGGCTGCATGCATCGATCGCGACAAGGATGGAGCATGGGCCAAAGCCTTGAATGGTGAGATTCGAGGGTTTACTGGCGTGGACGACCCCTACGAAGCACCCGACGCACCCGACGTAACGGTGGACCTCTCGGTGCTCAGCATCGAGGCTGCAGTGAAGCGTACGCTACTGAAGCTGGAATCCCTGGAGCTCATCCCACCCTCCCAAGTTGGCAGCTCTGAAGACGACCGGCTGCTCGATCCGAGCCTGTCGACGAACTGATCCGACCCAGGCCCTCGCCCTTCAGCCTGCCTTCTTAGGAAATCCGGACTCCCGACTCTGTGGTCAAGCGTCCGACCACTGCCGCAGACGGTGCGCCGGCTTCATTGAGTGCAGCAACCAGCTCATCGACCTTGGCTGCCTCTACGGCGAACAACAGCCCTCCGCTGGTCTGTGGGTCACCGACCAGCTGCTTTTGCACATCTGTGACCCCACTCCCCCACTTCACCCGAGGGCCATAGTATTCGAGGTTTCGTTGTGTAGCGCCCGGTGCCACACCCTGCTCGAGCATCTCCCAAGCGCCCCCTAAAACGGGCAAGGCATCGATGTAGAGTTCCAAGCCAAGGCCCGCTCCGTCGGCCATCTCGATGGCGTGTCCGAGCAGCGCAAACCCAGTCACATCCGTAGCAGCATGAATCCCTACGGATGCCGCTCCTTCCGCTGCAGCCTTGTTCAGTGTCACCATGTTCAAAATGGCACCTGCGGTCACCTCAGCCGACGCCAAGCCCCGCTTGATGCCTGTCGTGACGGTACCGGTTCCCAGGGGCTTGGTAAGGACGAGCAGGTCACCCGCTTGCCCCGTGCTGTTCCGCCAGATGCGTTCGGGATGAACCACCCCTGTGACACTCAGTCCAAACTTGGGCTCGGCATCGTCAATGCTGTGTCCGCCAACGATCTGGATCCCAGCCTCTGTGCTCACCGCAGCACCTCCTGCGAGAATGCGCGCACCGACCTCGGTACCGAGCTTGGCCAGGGGCAAGCCCAAGATGGCCAAGGCACTCACGGGTGTTCCACCCATGGCATACACATCGGACAAGCTATTGGCCGCTGCGATGCGTCCAAAATCATAGGGGTCGTCCACGATGGGCATAAAGAAGTCGAGGGTCTGAATCACCGCGATCTCATCGGACAGACGCACGACAGCGCCGTCGTCACCCGTCTCAAGACCGACCAAGATGTTTGGGTCCGCAATGCGTGGCAATACACGGACGATTTCTCCCAGGTCCGCCGGACCCAGTTTACATCCTCAACCACCGCCATGACTGAACTGCGTCAATCGCACATCCATCCTCGCCCTCCTACGACTCAAGTTGGTATCCCTTGTCCGGTATCCGAAGCATCCAAGTTTCGGTACTCCTACAGACGGAAAAGCTCTGTTTCAGAACCCCTAAGCAGACCCTCAGTCAGATTTACATTCCCAAAAATAGCGGTGTTAGCGAAAGATGCACCCACTCTGAACTCTTCGGCCAAGGCCAGAAACCGTTAAGCCACGTCAAATAGGAGGCCCCATGCGCCAACAGTTTCTCTGGTTCTCGAT
>CAWVVG010000429.1:0-3436 GCA_963932775.1 uncultured bacterium | reverse complement strand
CGGCAGGTGTTCGCCGCCGTGCCCGAATTGACGACCGCTTGGAAGTGTTCGCTGCGACCCGAGCCATCCGGGCCATCGAGCGATGCCACATCACCTTGTTGGTTCTGGATGCCACCGAGCCCGTGTCCCATCAGGATGCACGCCTTGCTGCCCTGATTGCAGACCGAGGGCGCGGCACGCTGGTGGTGTTCAACAAATGGGACAAAGTAAAGGTGGACCCAGACCGGAACGTTCGGGTCGTAAGTGACGAACGCGAACAGCGCCTCCCACACCTGACATGGGCGCCGTCGCTCTACATTTCTGCCATGACCGGCAAGGGCTGTGGGCGGGTGTTCGGTGAGGTCCAGCGCATCTATAAGGAATTCGATAAGCGCATCAAGACCGCGGAATTGAACAACTTTCTGGCCGCTGCACTGGACGCGTACTCCGTACCCCAGAAGAACAACAATCCGGTTCGGCTCAACTACATGACCCAGACCCGGGTACGGCCTCCGACTTTCGTCATCTGGGGCAACTCCCCGGATGGAGTACCCGTTTCGTATCGGCGCTACCTGGAAAATCGCCTGCGGGACACCTATGGCTTTGAAGGGACCCCTCTGCGGGTCTCTTTCCGCCAGAAGCGCCGACCGGGCGAAGGCAAGCCTGGATGATTCGTGTCCTCGAAGACCGGGTCATCAACAAGATTGCGGCGGGCGAAGTCGTGGAGCGACCCGCCAGCATTGTAAAGGAACTCGTGGAGAACGCGATAGACGCCGGCGCCACAGTTCTGCGTGTAGAGCTGAAGGCTGGCGGACGGACCTTGATTCGAGTCAGCGACAACGGTTCCGGGATGGACCGCCATGATGCAACCCTGTGTTTAGAGCGGCACGCCACATCGAAGATTCGCTCCGACGAAGACCTATTTACGGTGTCGACCCTCGGGTTTAGAGGCGAGGCCCTGCCCAGCATTGCCGCCATCGGCAGGTTCGAGCTTCTATCAAGAAGGCAAGGCGATGAAGTCGGCACCCGTGTGGTCGTAGAGGGGGGACGGCTGATGGACATCTCGGATGCCGGCTGTCCCGAGGGCACGGAAATCACCCTCCGTTCGATCTTTTTCAACATCCCAGCCCGGAGAAAGTTTCTTCGGACAGCGGGAACCGAGCTCTCCCACTGCCTTGAGGCCGTGACTCGGCAGGTGCTCACTCGCCCTGAAATTGATGTGGAAGTGGTTCACGATGGCAAGACCGTTGTGCGTGCACCAAGGGTTGAGACGATTGCCCATCGCACGAGTGACCTTCTTGGGCCCCATGGGCGAGCGCTGGTGCCCATCTCTTTCAAGGAAGGCCCATTGGAGCTCGAAGCGTTGGTCAGCCCTGTGGGCGTGCACCGCGCATCGGGTCGTGGGGCCTCCTACCTCTATGTCAATGGGCGGTTCGTTTCCGACATGGTCCTGAGGCGAGCGATTCGTGAGGCCTACCGAGGGTTGGTGCCGAAGGGTCGTTTTCCGACTGTGGTCGTAAACGTCACAGTTCCGCCCGACCATGTGGACGTCAACGTTCATCCCGCCAAGACGGAGGTGCGCTTCCGGTTTGCCTACGACCTTACGGAAGCCGTCGGCCGGGGAATTCGCTTGGGGCTAGAGAGTCACGGAATCAAAAAGCCCGTCGCGACAGAGGCCCGCTATCAACCTGAGTTCGCCCAAGGTGAACAGAGCCCGCTTCCGCTTGGGTCCTCGCCGGGCACGCTGTGGCGGCCCACACCCGTTCCAGCGGACCCACTGACGATTGACACAAACACCCCAAGATCTGGACCAAGTACAGCGGCCGAGAATGAAGGTTCGCCTCTTGCAACACCATCCCACGGGGTCGCTCCCTTCGTGCTGCCGACAAACCTGGTCCACACCGGAAGCCAAGCGGACTCCCGAGATTTACTGCCAGTGGCTCGCTTCGCCGATTTGCAGGTATTGGGCCAGCTGGCAAAGACATATCTATTGTGTGAAGGCGCTGGCGAGTTGGTGGTGATCGACCAACATGCCGCCCATGAGCGGGTGATGCTCCACCAGCTCATGAAGGACCCTGAGCGCCACCTTGGCACAGGCAAGCGGTTTCTCACACCCGCCGTGATCGAGCTGAATGCATCCAGGGCTGCCGCGCTTGTGGACCACCTCGATGGACTTGCAGGGTTTGGGTTTGAGATTGAGGCTTTCGGAGGGAACAGCGTGGCCGTCAAGCAAGTGCCGGCCGCTCTAGGACGGATCAAGCTTCAACGATTGATCGAGGACGTGGCAGACGACATCGCGGAAGGCGGGAAGGGGCGCCCGGCAGATGACGTGGTCGAACATGTCCTCGCCACCATGGCCTGCCACAGCGCCATCCGGGCCGGCCAGACGCTATCTCTGTATGAAATGCGAGCCCTGCTCACGGCCACAGACCGGGTAGACTTTTCAGTCTGCGCCCACGGTCGCCCCGTTTCCATTCGAATCAGTGCAGCAGAGCTCGAAAAGCGCTTTCACAGGACCTGATATGCCTGTCCTTCTGTTGGCTGGAACCACCGCGAGCGGAAAATCCGCCCTGGCCATCGAGCTGGCGGAACGTCACGATGCCGTTGTGGTCAGTGCGGACGCCATGACCGTCTACCGTGGCCTGGACATTGGAACCGCAAAGCCAAGCCAGGAGGAGCAGGAACGGGTCAAGCATTACGGCATCGACGTCCGCGAACCCGACGAGGAGTTCGACGTCTCCGCCTTTGTGGGCATCGTAAACGAAGCCATGGCAGCACACCCGCGTGTAATCGTGGCTGGCGGGACAACTTTTTGGCTCTCTGCTCTGGTCCGACCACTCGCGGAACTTCCTGCCTCGATACCAGAGGTTCGGGCGAAATTCGAGGCGCTTGAGAACCCACACGCTGCACTGGTATCGGTGGACAGTGAAGCCGCACAACGGCTGCACCCGAACGACCGGGTGCGCGTGGTCCGAGCCCTTGAGGTTCACACAATCACCGGCCTCACACAGAGCGCCCTGCACCAAAAGGGACCCCGGCACCCACCCCTGGAAGCCACGGTCGCATGGATGAACCACGAGGACATCTACGAACGGATCAACCGAAGAACCCTTCAGATGGCGGACGAAGGATACATTGCTGAAGTTCAGAGCCTCCTTAGGGACGGGCATTCCAGGGAATGCAAACCACTCAAGGCATTTGCATACCGTCACATCGTCGAGCACTGCTTGGATGGCCTCGATATCGATGAAGCCCTGCGCCGCACGGCACGAGACACCCGGCACTATGCAAAAAAACAGCGCAACTGGGCACGCAACTTGATGTGGGAATCTTCTGACCCCGATTCGGTGAGAGCCACGGCTGAGGAACTGTTTTCGGCCACCTGATACGGCCTAAAATTCGCGTTCCCTCATGGGTTCTTGAAAAACTTAACGAAGGGCCTTGACCTCCAACCCTT
>CAWVVG010000428.1:0-3437 GCA_963932775.1 uncultured bacterium | reverse complement strand
AGAATGCATCCGGAGATGATTCCGGGCCGGAAGACTTTTCCCGGATCAAGGCAGAACTGCACAAGGAACTCGTAGCCTCTCTGGACTTCGACCAGGTGCGAAAAACGCCCCGCGAGGAGCTCAAGGCGCGACTTCGGCGAAGCCTGTCGGAGACCATTCAGAACCGACAGCTGCCCCTGAATCGGGCCGAACGCGATCGCTTGGCCGATGAAATCCTGGACGAGATCACTGGCCTCGGCCCCCTAGAGCCGCTGCTCGAAGACGACACCATTTCAGACATTCTGATCAATGGGTATGAAACTGTATACGTGGAGCGCAATGGTCGCCTGGAGCGGGCAGCATGCCGGTTCAACTCCCCTGAACACTTGATGCAGATCATCGACAGGATCGTCAGCCAAGTCGGTCGACGAATCGATGAGTCGAACCCGATGGTCGATGCACGCCTGGCCGATGGCAGCCGCTTCAATGCCATCATTCCACCGTTGGCCCTCGATGGCGCGATGGTATCAATTCGCCGCTTCGGAAACCGCCCGATGACTCCGGAGGAGTTGGTGCGAAAGGGCAGCGTGCCCAAACCCATGCTCGACTTGCTCCACGCCGCATGCAAGGCTCGACTCAACATCCTTGTGAGTGGTGGAACGGGTTCTGGCAAGACAACACTGCTCAACTGTATGAGCGGATTTATCCCGGAGGACCAGCGCATCGTCACCATCGAGGATGCCGCAGAACTTCGCCTTCAACAGCGCCATGTCGTTCGCTTGGAGACCCGTCCTGCAAACCTGGAGGGAGAAGGGAAAATCAATGCGGAAGACCTGCTTCGCAATGCACTGCGAATGCGTCCCGACCGAATCGTAGTCGGTGAGATTCGCGGCAAAGAAGCCGTCGATATGCTCCAGGCCATGAATACGGGACACGAAGGCTCCATGTCCACCGTGCATGCCAACTCGACAAGGGACGCCCTCTCACGGGTCGAGACCATGGTGGGGATGGGCCTGTTCAACACCTCTGACCAGCGAATTCGCGAGGTGATTTCGAGGGCCCTCGACATAATTATTCAGCTCGAGCGCATGCCCGATGGGACACGTCGCCTCACGGCCATCACCGAAATTCTCGGAATGGAAGGCAATGTAATCAGCACCCAGGACATCTTCGTCTTCGAGCAAACCGGAATCAACGACGAAGGACTGGTGACCGGCACATTCCGGGCCACAGGAGTGCGTCCAAATTTTGGAAAGAAGCTGGCCCAGGCAGGAATTCAACTTCCTGCTGAGTTGTTTCGGTACCGAAAGGATGTCCCGTGAGCCCAGCGGTTCTTGGAATCCTCATCACAGTCATCTTCGTGGGCACCCTGTTCGCGGGAAGCTTTGTCTATTGGAGCCTCGCCACCCGCAAGGCCGCCAAGTCCTCGGCTGTGGCCCGGCGTCTCGGTACGCTACCGGATGTCGCGGGTTCTGGTGACCTGTTCCAAGCCAATCAGGTTGACCCCATTGTTGCCGCCCTCGGTGGCGTGGGTGCCCATCTAGATAGGCTCGCACGCCAAGCTGGGTCCCAGACCACCGCGAGTGGTCTGGCCGCTCAGATCGGATTCAGTGCCATCACCGGCGCCCTCGTGTTGGGCATCATCGCCGGAACCAAAGGGGCGGCCCTCGGGTTGGCAGTAGGCATCATCCCTTGGATGCAGATTCGTTCCAAAGCCCGGCAGAGAAACATCCGACTGTCCGAACAGTTGCCAGATGCCCTCGACTTGGTGTCCCGATCCCTTCAAGCCGGCCATGGAATCGCAGATGCGATGCGAATGGTCGCGGTTGAGATGGCACTCCCCATTTCCGGTGAATTTGGGCGGGTATACGAGGAGAACAATCTGGGGCGAGACTTCCGAGAGTGCATGACAGAAATGGCCATGCGAAACCCCCACAATTTCGATCTTCGAATCGTCGTCAGCGCCACTCTCTTGCAGCGAGAAACGGGTGGAAATCTGATAGAAATCTTCACCAACATCGCTGCGACCATTCGGGCCCGATTCATCTTCAAGGGAAAGGTCCGTGCACTCACGGCCGAAGCCCGCATGAGCGCGACGATATTGGGCGCGCTGCCATTCGTTGTGTCTGGTGCCCTGATGTTTTTGCGCCCGGACTACCTCACGCCACTGTTTACCGAGCCCGCTGGCCACACCATTCTTGTGGTGTGCGGATTTCTCTTTATCGGCGGGATTACCGTGATGCGGTCCCTCGCGCATGTGGAGGCCTAAGTGGACAACTGGGTCTGGTTGATCGGCGGCTTCACGTTCGTCTGTGTGGGCGGAGCGGCATGGGCCCTGCGGTTTTTGTTTGCGCCCGATCAGTCGGCAGCCCAGCGTGTCGCCCAGATGACCCGCGGGGGCATGCCCAAACCAGCCGCAAAGCTATTCGGAGACGAGGTGGCCCCTCCGGTTCGGTTTCAGCTCTCTCAGATCGCCGCGCCCAAGTCGCATGAAGACCTGACACTGCTCCGGACCCGTCTGATTCAGGCCAACTTCCGCTCCAAAACCAATCTGGAGAAATTCCTATCGTTCCGAGTCATCTGCGCGATGGTTCCGCCGATGATCAGTATCTTTTTTGTGAGCGGCCTAAAGCTTCCTCCGATGCTGGTAGTCCTACTGGGCTCTGCGGCCGCTGGATACTATCTGCCCGCCTTCCTTCTGGACTGGCGAATTCGGCAGAGGCAGACCGCGATTCTCCGCCCCTTCCCCGATGCGCTTGATCTCTTGGTCTGCTGTGTGGAGGCCGGGCTTGGCATTGATGCCGCCCTGCGAAGAGTGGCCTCCGAGATGGAGTCAGCAGCACCAGAGCTCAGCCAAGAGTTGCACCTGGTTAACAATGAGATTGCGGCAGGAGTGCAGCGAGCAGATGCCCTCAAACGCTTAGACGCCCGGACGGGCCTGAACGAGATGGGATCCTTGGTCAGCGTCTTGATACAGGCCGACCGCTTCGGCACCTCCATCGCCAAGGCGCTTCGCATTCATGCAGAACTGGTTCGCGCCAAGCGCATGCTGGCCGCCGAGGAAAAAGCGGCCCAAATCTCACCCAAGCTCACCGTCGCAATGATCCTGTTCATTCTACCGACGTTGATGGCGGTGCTCATCGGGCCGGCCATCCTCAACATCAGCAAGAACCTGTGGCCCACCCTCTCTGGAGGTGGAATGTGAGGGCGCTATGGATGATACCGCTTGCCCTCGCATGCTCCAATAAGAACATCGGGTCCGGGGTAGACCCTTCCCCATCTTGGGCCTCTCCCGATGGTCGGGCTCAGGCCAAGATCGAATTGGCCGAGGCCCTGGTTCTGAACGGCACACCAGAGGCTGCGCTAAAAATGATCAGTCAGATGGTCGAACAAGGCATCCGACACCCAGACCTGTACGTTCTGCAAGGCCGTGCGCTCACCGATATGGGGCTCACCGA
>CAWVVG010000427.1:0-3442 GCA_963932775.1 uncultured bacterium | reverse complement strand
ACAGTTCGTCCACTCGGGTGAGTCCCCGGCGCTTGGGATACCGGTCGCCTCGGCCCCCAAGCACGATGTTGTCGAGGGGGTTGGTCACCACCTGGACCTCGGCCTCAACAACAGCTGCGATGGCCCGCTCAGCCAGATCGTCGGGCCAGCTGGCCATGGCTGTGCAGTGACCGGCCACCACCCGTCCTCCGAAGCCCCGTTGCTTGGTCTGTTTGCAGACCTCCAAGAGCGCGCGCCAGTCGGGGTTGTCGGTTTCATCACAATGGAGGTCGACCCTGACCCCGTATTGTTCGGCCAAGTCAAAGCACATTCGGACGGTCTTATTGCCGGCTTCGTGGCTCGCCTCGTAGTGAGGAATACAGCCCACTGCATCGCAGCCCATGGCGACGACTCTCTCCCAGTCGGACTGGCTTTGGGCTGAGTTGAGAATGCCTTCTTGGGGGAAGGCGACAACCTGCAGCTGCACAGGGATACCCACGAGGTCCGAACCTTTGAGGTCGGAGCGCAAGGTGAGCAGGGCTTCAGCCGCCAGAGGTGAGGCGGTATCCACGTGGGTACGGATTCGTGTGACGCCATGGTTGACGTACCAGCGGATTGTCTTGAGTGCGCGCTTTCTTACGTCTTCTGGGGTCAGTCCTGCTCGTAAAGCTGCCCAGTTGTCGATGCCTTCAAAGAGCGTACCGGATCGGTTGGGCATCTGTGCGCCCAACTGGGTCGCGTCGAGGTGAACATGGGGTTCTGCAAAGTGTGAACACAGCATTCCGCCCTCGATGTCCCCGGGCCTCGATGACGGATCGTGCGCCACGATGGACGTCACTTTGCCACCGCTGACATGAACGTCCACGGGCATACCGCTCAACCATGTGTTGCGAAATTGCATGCGAACCTCTTTGTTGCGCAGGTCAATGATACACTTGTTCACCAATCCAAGGATTCTGATGCCGACACTAGAGACTATCGTCAATGGCCTTAAATTTCCGAACCCGTTTGTGATCGGTTCTGGGCCTCCAAGCACCAATGCCACTATCATCAACAAGGCGTTTGCTGCCGGGTGGGGTGGCGTGGTCGCGAAGACTACGGCACTTACCGACACCCCAGTGGTGAACGTGCAGCCCCGATACGGAAAGCTTCGAACGGCAGGCAAAGAAAACATCGGCTTTCAGAACATCGAACTCATCTCTGACCGCCCCTTCGAGGACTGGGAAGATGACTTCAAGCGAGTGAAGGATGCCTACCCCGACCGAATCCTCATCGGTTCGGTGATGGAGAGCTTCGATAAAGGGCGCTGGCAGGAGCTTGCTGCTCGGTGCCTCGCAGCCGGATGTGACGCTTTAGAGCTCAACTTTTCGTGCCCTCATGGTCACCCCGAGAAGGGCATGGGTGCGGCCATGGGTCAAGACCCAGAGCGGGTTCAAGCAGTGACCCGCTGGGTGGTCGATGTGGCAGACGGAAAGCCTGTTTGGTCAAAGATGACCCCGAACATTACCGATATCACCATTCCTGCGCGCTCCGCTCTCGCCGGTGGTGCTGGCGGTGTCAGCGCCATCAATACCATTCTGGCCTGCATCGGTGTCAACCTGAAGACCCTTCGGCCTCAGCCTACGGTCGAGGGATACAGTACCTACGGTGGATACAGCTATCTTGCAGTGAAGCCCATTGCTCTCCGCATGGTCTCAGAGATCGCGCGTCAGATACCCGACCTCACCATCTCGGGCATGGGCGGCGTGACGTGCAGCACCGACGCCATCGAGCACATGCTGGTTGGCGCGGACACCGTTCAGTCCTGTACAGGGCCAATGCTGCAGGGCTTTGGGATGGTCGAAGAACTCATTGAGGGCACGTTGGCTTTCATGGATCAGCATGGCTTCGAGACCCTCGAAGACTTTCGAGGTGCCAGCCTCCCGTACTTCACCACGCACCATCACCTCGTAGAGTTGCAGGCCGAGAAAAAGGCGAAGCAGGCCGCGAAGCTGGCCAACAAAGACACAGAGTGGGGCAAGGGCGACGTTCGCGACGAGACGGCTGCGCTCACGTCGAACGAGTAGCCCCTCTCGGCAACCGGTGAACTGGGTCCGCTTACGGGGTCCAGGGGCACGGCGGTAGGTGCTCGTGTTCGGACATCCATTGGGGAATGTCTACACCCAAGCCATCCGCCACACGGTTGATGAAGTTGAAGTAGCTGGCGACGAAGCAGGCTGCGCTGATTTCTTCATCTGTCCACCCGGCCCGGCGCAGGTGCTCTACATCGGCCTCTGTGTGTTTGGCCGGACTCAGTGTGAGCTTCACGCACCAGTCGAGCAGCGCCCGCAGCTTGTCCTCCATTGGCGCCTCTCGATAGTCCGCAATGACCGCATCCACGAAGGTCTGTTCACACCCAGCTTGACGGAGAGACTCCCCGTGAGAGAGCGTTCAGTAGAAGCAATCGTTCGTGCGGCTCACCACCGTGGCGATGAGCTCGCGGGTCCACCTGGGCAGCGGGTTGTCTTCGCTGGTGGTGGTCGCTCCGTACAGGTTCATGCTCGCACGAAGGGTGGGCACGTGACTGCTGTGGAGCTTGACGATTCCAGCGACGGTGCCTGAGCGACCGACGGCGGCCTTATATTGCTTCGCTAAAACGCCTTCTGCTTCATCTTCCGAGATGGTTTTAATCCAAGCCATACAGAGGCCTAACCGCGGACAAGCACGTCGTGGGATAGATATCCACCATGCCCCTGCCCAAGAACCAGCCCATTCCACCGCCCCGGGATCATCGAGATGTCGTCCAGGCTCCCGAGGTCATCACCATGGAGCCCATCGGCATCATTCGGTCGCCCTATAAGGAACGCCACGGCACACCTCGCCAGCCGGTGATTCGTGGAAGTGGACAGACCACAGCGATGCAGGCCGGGACGGTACACCTCGATACAGACCGCGTCCCTGAGAAGGCACTTCGGGACATCGAGGGTTTCGATAGAATTTGGCTGCTCACCTACCTCCACTTGAATCCAAAATGGGGTCCGCTGGTTCGTCCGCCTCGGGGAGGGGTGCGCCGTGGGGTCTTGGCCACTCGGTCACCCCATCATCCCAACGCCATCGGCCTTTCTGCGGTGGAGCTGGTTCGTCGAGAGGGTGCGGTGCTTCACGTGCAGGGTCTTGACCTGATCGATGGCACACCTGTGCTCGATATCAAGCCATACGTCGCCTACTGTGACGCGTTCCCAGACAGCTCAGCTGGGTGGGTAGATGAGCTGGAGGACGAGGCACCCTAAGCGTCGCCGCCCAACGGTGGAGCTGGCTAAGGTCTGTGGGCTCGGATCAACGTTGCCGTGCCAGCCACTTGTCTAGTCCGTTGGCAAAGCGCTGCTTGTCTTTGGGGCCGTACGGCGGCGGCCCACCCGTCTGCACGCCTCCTCCTCGGAGTTCGTCAAAAAAGTCTCGAACCTGAAGTCGTTGCTGAACGTTG
>CAWVVG010000426.1:0-3444 GCA_963932775.1 uncultured bacterium | reverse complement strand
ATCAACCCCTGCACCCCCAACAACATGGGCCATGCGGGAGAACCGGACTGAGGTTTGAGAATATCTTCCATCTTTTTCAAGCATAGTGCGGACCCCATCAGCCAGGCAAATTCACTTTCAAACATCGTGCAACTCAGGGGCTCGATCCAACCCCACCATCGACCCCGCCCTGTCCTAGGTATTTACACGTCAAGATCTTTGCCAGTGACTCGATAAAATTACCATTGAACGCCAAATTGTGACAACCGCGAAAAACACAAATTGGGGCCTTGCATCGCAGATCCGCTCCCGATACCGTAGGGGTCCAGCCACCCACCAATTTTGCGCATGGTTCTCCACCTTCGCGCATCAGTTTCCCACCTTCCCCCGCTCCCCGCCCCTCCCCGATACTCCATTGCTCGCAGCAGATGCCAACACCGGTGCGGTACGTACCGACGAATTCGATGGGCCACTCGAGCTCTTGTTGTTCCTTGTTCGTCAGCATGGAGTAGACATCTGCACGGTGCCCATTGCTCCCATCACGG
This sequence comes from uncultured bacterium, assembly GCA_963932775.1. GTDB lineage: Bacteria > Myxococcota_A > UBA796 > UBA796 > UBA796 > UBA796. Next base: position 2,920 of record CAWVVG010000426.1, on the reverse strand, counting down.
AGGCATACCTGGGGCAAATCAAGCTCATGGCTGCCATGGAGCTTGATTCTGCGGGGGATTTCTTGGTCATCGCGGCCACCCTGTGCCTGATCAAGAGCAGAGAAATGTTTCCCCGGACAGCATTGTTTGAGGGCGAGGAAGACGAGGAAGACCCGGCCATGCTCCGAGAGGCCTTGGCCCTCCAGCTGCTGGAATACGAACGGTACAAAGATGCCAGCGAATGCCTCGCGAACCGACCCTGGCTTGGCAGAGACATATTTGCCCGCCCCGCCATCGACGCCGACGCATCGGGCAAGCCCATCGAGCCCAATGTTGACGCCATGGGTTTACTCGAGATTTTCTATGAGGTCCTTCAGCGATCCGTGGCTCCGCCCCCCGTCCACGAAGTGGAGCGACAGACCATTTCCATGAATGAGGTCGCAGAGTGGATGATTCGCCGCCTCCAACAGGGCCCCCGAGAGCTGAACGATCTCATGGGTGCTCTCACATCCTCTGGGCAACGCGTCATGGCATTCATTTGCACCTTAGAGATGGCCAAGCTCGGTGTAATCACCGTCAATCAATCCCAGCACCTGGGGCCGGTGGTTCTCGAGGCACTGAGCACTCCAGATGATGCAAACCTAAGACTGTTGCTCGGAGCAGCCGGATGAGCGACGAGACCCGCCCCCCCGACGACGAAGACGCTAACGTTCCCGAAACCGTCACCACCGATGACGTGGAGCCATCCCCACCCAACGAATCGATTGAGTCGGAGCCCGCCCAATTCTTTCAAGATGGCTTGGGTCAGGTCCCAAGCCTTCATGCGGCTGTAGAGCGCGCGCTTCAATCCGTTCAGCCCGAAGACTCCGACAGGGCCGACGCACCCATCGCCTTCCCTTTACCGATCGAATTGAGCCTGTTCCAGGGTGCACCCATACACCTGGGAAGCGAACCGGCTGATTTCCATGAAGATGAGCAAGAGCCCACGGAGAACAACAGCAACGTCATCAGCTTGATGCCGGCTGTAGCAGCCACCGGCGCGGTTTGGGACCTAAACCCTGCAGGCGCTGAGAGCATCCGCGATGCATTCAATGAGAATGAAGAGCTTACGCCTCCTGAGCCGCACATGCTCGAGGGCACTGTTGAAGCTCTGTTGTTCGCCTCCGACCAGCCATTGAGCCTCAAGCAGCTGAACGTACACCTGGCTACGCCAGGCGAAAAGATGGTCCGGGACGCCCTATACCGAATCCAGTCCCGCTTTCGCCGCCCAGGCAGTGGCATCCGCCTGGTTGAAGTTGCGAAGGGGTGGCAGTTCCGTACCGATATGCGCGCTGCCCGGCACGTGGCCTCCATGCGAGGCGACCAGCCTGTAAAGCTTAGCAAGGCCGCGCTGGAGACACTGTCCATCGTTGCCTACCGTCAACCGGTGACCCGGGCCGAGGTGGAAGAGCTCCGAGGCGTAGACCCCGGCGGCATTCTTCGCATGCTTTCAGAGCGGGGCCTCACCTATGTCACCGGCCGAAAAGACGAACCGGGGCGGCCTCTATTGTATGGCACCACCCCAGAGTTTTTGAGCCTATTTGGGCTGCGGGATCTCTCGGATTTACCTACGCTGCGGGACCTCCGGGAGTTGCAGTCAGACGATGGTCGCGATGGCATAGGAGGAACTGAGATGGAGGCCACGCTTACCGAGGCACTGCTCATCAGCGAGCCCCCGCCAGCCACCATTGGCTTGGTGTCAATTCAGGAACCTTTGCCCCTCGATGGTCACGAGCCCATCGACTGAAGTGGCAGAACCGGGTTAGCAGGGCGGCCCATAGGAGGGAAGCCATGTCTGAAGACACGCAGAGAATCTCCAAGGTCATCGCCCGGTCAGGCCTTGCAAGCCGCCGTGAAGCGGAGTCCTTCGTCGAAGAAGGGCGGGTAAAAGTGAACGGGGAACTGATTCACCACCCGGGCCACCCAGTGAGTCGAAAAGACAAGGTGCTGGTGGATGACAACCCTCTCCCTACACCCGCCAACCATGTGTACTACTTGCTCAACAAGCCGCGTGGGTACATCACGAGCCGCAATGATCCCGAGGAACGCAAGACCGTTTTTGACCTCATTGGCAGCATCCGAGAGCGGGTCGAGCCCATCGGACGATTGGACATGGATACCGAAGGCGTATTGTTGTTCACCAACGATGGTGATCTCGCGCACAAGCTGACCCACCCGTCCATGCACGTGCCCAAGCGATACATGGTCAAGGTGTGGCGTACACCCGACGAGAAGACGCTTACCCGAGTTCAAAATGGAATCCGACTGGAAGATGGCCGCACAGCGCCCTGCAAGGTTCGAGTCACGGAGTCCACAGACAAGGGGAATGGCTGGCTTGAGGTCACGGTCACAGAAGGAAAGAACCGGTTGATCCGCCGACTCTTCGAAGCGGTAAATCACCCCGTCTCAAAGCTTCGACGGGAGAGCTTCGCTACCATAGCCGCCCGTTCCTGCGAGCGAGGAAAGGTCCGCATGTTGACCAATGAGGAGGTCCACCGGCTTCGTGAGATCGCTGAGGGTGAAAACCCAAACCATGCGGGGCAAAAGGATCGATACAAGAAGGGCTTTGCTCGGCCCAAGCCAAAGAATGAAACCGGTACACGGAAACGACGTACGCTCAACAAGCGGCGAAAATAGTCCGACCTACGCGAGGGTACAGGATTGTCACAACGGCAAGACTCATTGGCAGGAAACGCCCGTTAAAGGCGGTTCTTCTCGGAGTACACCATGACCAAATTGTCTCTCTTGCTTCTTTCCTTGTCATTCGGCTGTGACAACAAATCCTCCGACACCGGCGAGCCCGGGTCGTCGGACGGCCCGCCTGCAGAAACCGATGCCGACGCTGACGCCGATGCCGACGCCGATGCCGATGCCGACGCCGATGCCGATGCCGACGCCGATG
>CAWVVG010000425.1:0-3457 GCA_963932775.1 uncultured bacterium | reverse complement strand
GAGAGATGAAAGCGGTTGTCCATGGTTTACTCCAGTTGGTAGGGAATAGTAGCTCATGGACGCTGCTTTGGTGATTCCATCTCCACAAAGCCATGTCGCCCGCAGCGTCGAGTACGCGGGGTTGAAAGAGGCCACCACTCACGGCTGAAACCTCACGTCCGTCGCTGTCGACGCGAGGCCACTGTGTAGTTGGGGGGTAGTTCGATACGGTGGTGTAGCCTGCGCCCACACACAGAGAGGCCCCGGAGGCGGAAAGCCACCCGGGGCCCATCAAGGTGAACATGGCGATTCTAGGTCAACTCACGACCATCGGCCATACCCATGTTGCCCATGGCGATCTGAATGAAGTCGTAAAGGGCCCACAAGAGCCCAAGGCCACATACCATTGTGGCCAAGAGTTGGTGCCACCAGTTGTCGTAGCCCATCATCATCCGGTGGATGCCGAGGCCTCCAAGGAACCAGCAAACGAGCAGCATGATGACTTTTTGTTGGGTTGGTTTTTCTTCACTCATGATTCAGTCCTTGAAAAAATTTGGAGGTAAGGGGATTTATTCCCGTTTAGTTTTACAATATCGGACAAAGTTTATTCAAGTTTAACAGCTGTGTTTGGCCAGCGAGATGGAGTGTATTGTCCCTTCTTATGGGGACTATGGGCAATCTTTGCTGGCATTTGGCGTATAATTAAGCGTGCACATTGTGTGGACGATCCGGGTTTGTCCAGTAACGGGGCGGAAGATGAAGGAGCTGATGTGAATAGTTTTCTGAATTTTGTGGTTGTGGCTTGTCTCCTGGGGACTGTGGGTGGTGACGCGGTTGCAGAGACAAGAGTTTTTCAGGGGAGTCCCGAGTCCGTCGAGTCCGTCGAGTCCGGCGACGACGACGACGACCTCGACGACGACGACGCCGACCTCGACGATGACGCCGACCTCGGCGACTATGACTTTAGCGACTATGACTTTAGCGACGACGATGACCTCGGCGAGCACGAACTCGGCGACTTTGACCTTGGCGACGACGATGATCCTGGCGACGACGATGACCCTCCTCCCTTTCGCCCGGTTCGCGTTGGGGTCTGTGCGGGCGTGGCAACAGACTGTGTGGCGGGCATCAAGATCGAGATTGCAGTCCCATTCATAGCGGTCAATGCCGCATACGCTGGGCTCGCGATGAGCGGTTCTGTCAAGGGTTACCCAACTAAGGTCCTTTACGCATTCTATGGCGTATCTGGCGCTATGGGCATGACCGAAATTTATAAAGGGTTTGGGGTGGGTGCAGATGTGTATTTGAGTGCGTCCAAGCGGGTGTTGCTCCAGCCTTCAGTGTCCTATGCCTATCTCCATGCAGAGGGGTCCAGCGATGGCATGAAGATGGGTGTATCCTTGGCTGTGATGACGGCCCTTTAAGCTCAGCTGCTGCTGATCCATACTTGAACGGAGTCCAGGTGCTCGTCATTCACCTCCAGGCTGATCTGGTGGGCACCCGCCTTGGGAACCCATCGGACCGAGAAGGGGGACTTCACTCGCCCAATGACGGTGCCATCCACCTTCCAGACCACTTCCTCAGTGCTGCTTGGAACCGCGGCTTGAAGATGGAGGGCTTGTTGTTCCGGAGGATCCCGGGAGTCGAGGAATAAGGTCAGGCCATCCCGGGGCCACAGGATGCCCGTCTTCACCGGTTGACTGGGCTGAATGGAGGCTACCGACTGCCCGCAGGAAACGTTTCGGGTCGGAATGCGCATCCGGTTGTTCTGTGCTGCCCAGGGCAGAAACTGCGGAGGCCAATCGATGGTGAGACGCTCCATTGCATCGGGACATCCCGAAGCGAGTGCACCATCTCGGTCGACCTCGATGGTCTTGTGCCAGTGGCAGTCTTGAATGGGCTCGGTTCCCGCGAGGAAGTGCTCGGTGGCTTGCCCAGGGCAGTCGTCGCCCACCAACAGTCCAGAGAGGGGGCAGATGCGCACATCCTCAATGCCCTCTGGGTGGGGTGCTGCGGCAGCGCTCTTTGTATGAACCAGCTCGACCAGCTGGCGCAGAATGGGTGCAGCTCCGGTGATCCCGCTCACATTGCTCATGGGCCCACCGTCGAAGTTGCCCACCCAGACCCCCACGGTGACCTGCGGAGTAATGCCCACCGCCCAGTTGTCTCGCCACCCTACGCTGGTGCCGGTCTTGGCCGACAGGGGAAAGTCGGGCTCCAGCACCGAGTCGACGCCAAATGCCGGTGCCCGGGCGCCCGCATCGTCGAGGGTGTCCAAGAGCAGCCAGGCCACTCGCTCGTCCATGACCTGCTCGCCTCGGACAGGCTTATTGGAATCTCGCAGGAACACGAGGGGTCGGGCCCGCCCTTGGTTTGCAATCGCGAGGTAGGCCGTCACCAACTCATCGAGCTGAACCTCGCCATCTCCGAGGGTCAGACCCAGGCCATAGTGGTCCGGCCGCTCGTTTAAGCTGGTGACGCCTAAGGCTCGCAGCCGCTGAAGAAGGTTCGCCACACCCACCTGTTCGAGCAGTCTGGCTGCGGGAATGTTCAGGCTCCGGGCGAGGGCGTTTCGGAACAGGACAGGGCCATGGAAACGGTGGTCGTAGTTGTCGGGGCTCCAAGTGCCGTGGGTGGTCGACCAGCTGGTGGGAAGGTCGGCCAATACCGTGGCCAGGGTGCTCTCTCCCTGCTCCAAGGCCAGTCCATAGACAAAGGGCTTTAGCGTGCTCCCTGGGCTGCGCTGGGCCGAGACTCCGTCCACTTGTCCGTCGGACGCCCGCCAGTCTGCCGAACCCACATAGGCCAACACCTCCGCCGTTTCGTTGTCCACAATCAGTGCGGCGGCTTGGGTCACGCCCCAGTCCTCGAGAGATAGAACGGTTTGTTCCACCACTCGCTTGGCTTTCTGCTGGAGCTGGAAGTCCAGGGTGGTTTGAACATCGCCCTCGGCTGTGGCGGCCAGTCGTCGAACGAAGTGGGGGGCGTGGTACCAGGGGTAGCGCTCCCGCAGTCCCAGAGGCTGTTCTCGCGCTTGTTGGGCATCCACGGCCTCTACCTTACCCAGCTGTTCCATGCGATCGATGACTTGATTGCGGGCTGTGCGGGCGTGGATGGGGTGTCTCCACGGGTCGAGGGCCACGGGCTTGCGGGGCAGGGCCACGAGCAGTGCGGCCTCTGCCGTTGAGAGAGCGTTGATGGACTTGTCTAAGTAGACCCGAGCCGCGGCGTCGATGCCGTACGCGTGGTTGCCGTAGTAGATGCGGTTTAAGTATTCCTCGAGGATTCGGTCCTTGGAGTGGGTCGCCTCGATGCGCAATGCGAGCCAAGCTTCCCAGATCTTGCCCCACATGCCTGCAGGCCGAGCCCAGAGATTTCGGACCAGCTGCTGGGTGATGGTGCTGCCTCCTTGTACGACCTCACCGGCTTTGGCATTTTCCCATGCGGCTCGAGCGATGCCGAGCGGGTCCACACCCCA
>CAWVVG010000424.1:0-3457 GCA_963932775.1 uncultured bacterium | reverse complement strand
ATCGGATCTGCGAAGGTGCGGTGTGTGTGAACCCTGTGGCGACATTGGCCACCCCCGCCACGGATGCTGCGCCCGCCGCAGACACTGCGCCCACTACGGATGCTGCACCCGCCGCAGACACTGCGCCCGCCGCAGAAGAAGAAGCCTCAACGGTCACCGATCCAAAAGACTGGTGGAAGGAAGCCAGCCGAGAGCAAGAAGTGCCCGTCCTTCAGGCCATTTTTGACCAAATGCCCCGGCCCATTCGTAAGAAGGGGAATGCCAAGTTGGTCTACCACCGGGCAGTGCCTTTGGTGGTTTCCGACGTCCACACCACCACAACCCGGTGGGGAGGAAAGGCGCAGATCGGGGTCCACTTCATGGGCATCTCCAAGGTCCACACCACAACGACCATGGATCCCATCAAAGAAGAAACTGGGGGCATTCCATACTGCCCGGTGAACTGCGCGCGCATCTCCGAAATCAAGCTGCAAGGAGATGACATCGCGATCTTTTACGATGGTCCCATCAAGGAATGGGCCGGAAAGGTCGCCGACAACTCCGCTGGCTACACCCGCAAGATGGGCAAGCAATATCGGACGATGTGTACCTTCCCGACCCTGTACAGCCACGCCCCAAAGAACAGCTGGCTGGACCCCGACATCGTGAACACCGTGAAGACAAACGCAGTCTCCGAACTCAATCGCTACTGCGGACTGGAATAGCGCAGGCTATCGGCGCCATACCTCGTCTTGCATCGACCCATAAACGACGGCATCCCGGTACGTCCCTGCCGGAACCTTCACGCCATCCCAGACCACACAGTTGGTGAGGCTTGTGCCCTCCGGTACCGTCGCACCCGCGCCCACTACCGAGTGTTTAATCACACCCAAAATCGAGGCACCCGCGCCCACCCAAGACCCTCCTGAGCCCCGCTCACCACGGGTCCAAGGATCGATGGGCGTTGGCACCAGCCCATCGAGCACGGCCATATTGGCCTCTAAGTAAGAGTCCGGCCGACCCACATCGACCCAGGCCCCTGTATGGAGGGTGTGCCCTACCGAACCCTCGGGGACCAATGTTTTGTAGGCTGTCCTCACCACACACTGCTCACCATCGGTTGGAATCCGTGAAATCGCGGCCCTCGACATCGCGTGAACCCCGGTGAAGTGTGTACCTGGCATGCCCTGTTCAGACGGCACCACAGAGGTGATCCGCACAACCCGCCCCGAAGAATCAGCCTCGACGGGCCCAATGGAGCCCGCATCCGGACTCGGCCGGAGGGCCATCGATGCTCCATCGGCGGGCATGGCATCAACCAGGGCGGTGAGGTCCACATCGGAGAGGATGTCTGCATTCACAATGACTACCGACTCACCGAAGTGATCCAGCGCGGCCCGAAGCCCGCCGCCCGTTCCCAACACAATGGGCAGCTCCACCTGAAGCATCACGCCATTCCGCTCGGCCCAGACCGCAACCTGTTCCCACAGGTAGTGGGCGTTCACAATGACGTTCTCGTGGCCGTGCGAACGCACATGTGCCAGCGCATAGTCGAGCATCGGGATGCCACACACCGGCAGCAATGGCTTGGGTCGAACCAATGTGAACGGGCGAAGTCGAGTCCCAAATCCAGCGGCGAGTAAAAACGCGGTGTGCATGGGCACATGTTTAACGCGAGGGACAGATCTGACCGCCTCGATTAGGACTGTGTGGGCGCACCCTGAACCCAATGTTTAGGGTCCAGCCTTCTCAATATGCAGACCATTCCAGCCCTGTTCCTCGAACGGGTGACACAAACGCCAGACTTCATCGCGGCTTGGGCCCAGACCCCAGACCCAGAAGACCAATTCTTTCTCGATGAAGCCGCACTCGAGGTGGATGGCCCCGACGGATGGACACCGGCCACCTATGGGCAGATGCACCGCCAAGTGGCTGGGCTCGCAAAACGACTGGAGAGTCTGGGGGTAGCGCGCGGCGTACCCGTGGCGATACTCGCGAACACCTCCGAGCGCTGGGCGGTGCTCGACCTGGCCATTCAGTGCTTGGGCGGCATCACGGTTGGCATCTACCCAACCTTGCTTCCCGAACAAGTGCGCTACCAGCTCGAACACTCCGAGGCCGCCTTGCTCATCGTCGGATGCGAGGCCCAGTTCGCCCGATGCCAACCCTTTATCGATGAGCTCATGGACCTCCAGCACGTAGTCTCGCTCACCCCTGCGGCCTCGGTACCCCAGATTACCCCCGCGCGGCCGGACTTGGAATGGCTGTCCGCACGGATTGAACGGGTACGGGCAGAGGATGTCTCCACCTACATCTACACCTCAGGCACCACCGGAAACCCCAAAGCGGTGGTGCTCAATCATCACAACTTCACTTCCATCATCGAAGCCACAAGAACGCGGATCCCGCTGCACAGTGGGGAGCGGTCCATCGTCTTCTTGCCCCTCGCACATGTGCTCCAGCGATTTACCCAATACCGGGGCCTGCGCGATGAGGCTGTCGGCTGGTTCTCTCCGTCGATCGATGCGCTGGCAGAGACCATCCGAGTCTCTCAACCCCATGTGATGGCGACGGTGCCTCGGATGCTGGAGAAAATTCGGGCCAAGATAGAGTCTCAAGCCGGACAACGAAGTCCAACAGCATTGTCGATACTTCGATGGGCCATCGGCGTGGGTCGGACCGTGAACGAAAAACAATGGAATGGCGACCACGTCGGCCTGCGACTTGTGGCCCAACACCGACTGGCAGATCGCTTGGTTTTCTCTAAAGTCCGAGCCGGACTGGGTGGACACCTGCGGCTGCTGATTAGTGGTGGCGCCGCACTCGACCCAGCGCTCGCGACCTGGTTCGAGGCGACCGGAATCGCTGTCCGAGAAGGGTGGGGGCTCTCAGAAACCACCGCCCCGGCCACCGCCAATGGAATCGATGACTTTCGCTTTGGTACGGTCGGTAAGGCCCTCGATGGAACAGAGGTCTCGCTGGCCGACGACGGCGAACTGTTGATTCGCGGACCCGGCGTCTTTCAGGGCTACCTTAAGGACGAAGATGCCACCTCAGCCGCCTTTACCGAGGATGGCTGCTTCCGAACCGGCGATCTCGGCATCATCGAAGACGGTTTTATAAAAATTGTGGGCCGGAAAAAAGAGATCATCATCACGGCTGGAGGAAAGAACGTGGCACCAGTCCCCATCGAGCACATCCTCGAGGGGGGGTTCATCGGCCAAGCGGTGGTGGTGGGCGATGACAGGCCCTATCTCGTGGCCCTGCTCGCCCCAGAGCCCGAAATATTGGAGGTTTACGCCCGCGAAAGAGGGTGGTCAGGTGAGCTCGCTGACTGGACGCTCCAGCCTGAATTTCTGGCCCACGTCGAGTCCCTAGTCCAAGCAGCAAATGCCACGCTTGCTCGCTTCGAGACCGTGAAGAAGTGGCACATGCTGAGCGAGCCTCTGACCGAAGAAAACAACATGCTGACACCCAC
>CAWVVG010000423.1:0-3463 GCA_963932775.1 uncultured bacterium | reverse complement strand
TGACTGGGAGAGACAATGGGTTGGTTCATCTTGATTGGTGCAATGGTGCTGGGTTCAGTGCTCCAAACCGAGGCACTCGCTGCCCCTGGCTTGGGCTTCCCAGAGGTCTCCTCGGGGACGGCTCCTTACAGACACTACTCGGGCGAACTGTGTGAGGCTGCCACCGACGTGTTGACCGTTCCCGATGGTCAGGAATTTATTGTAACGATGGTCGTGACCACTACGGATGGAGGTGCGAGTCACAATGGAGATTGGTCGGCTTCCCTCGGGTCGGTGCTCATGCGGGACGGAGTCATCGCCCTTGCAGGATATGCAATCGGGAAAAAGGCGACCTTGCCTGTGTCCAGTGGTTCGGGCCGGCTTCCAGTGAACGGTGGGTCCACTTTGTCGATAAAGGCGGTGGCTGCTGGTGGGTCCTGCTTCGAGTTTTATCTCCAAGGGTACTTCGTCGAGGCCGGCAGCCCGTACCGCTCCTTTTATGGGAACTCAGCTCTTGGCCGAGACGTCATCACGGTGCCGACCGGAAAGCAGCTTTTGGTACGCACCATTGCTCTTAGTTCTCGCGAGTCACCTGGGTATTGTCATGTATGGATCGATGGTGTTCGAACCATTCATGGGGACACCTGGGCGGTGACCGACCGTAATTTCTGGGGAAGCGGTCCCGCAGGAGGATTTGCGGACGGAAAGGGAGCGCTGTTGCTTACCGAAGGCATGACCCTGCAGGTAGGTCCCAACGACCCGACGCTGGAGAGCCAGTGCGACTACTACATGGCGGGTGAATACATCGTTCTGTAGGGAATTTATTGAGCAGTATTCGAGGCTCGATGGTCTCTTCCATCGGGTCTACATGGTCAATAAGTCGCTGCGACTGGCTGAAAACCCCTTTGCTGAACACCATTCCCATGCAGCCGGTTCGGTGTTGAATCCCTGAGCATTAACGAACGATGCCCGAACCCAAGAGCAAGCCACATGCCAAAGCGTTTCGGTGTGGTTGGCCACGCTTCAGGGTGCGCTACTTCAGGATTTCCGTAGAAACGGCTGCCATTGTGAGCCGAGATGTTTAGAATGGGCCCCATGAAGCTCGGTCAATTTATCGGTCCATTTGAGCTGGGCAGCCCCCTCGGAGAAGGCGGGATGGCCGTGGTGTTTCACGCCTGGCATTACCGAGACCGAACGCCTGTGGCCATTAAGGTTCTAAAGGAGGGGCAGAGCCACACACCGTCCCTTGATTTATCATTTGCATTGGAGGTCCGTGCAGCGGCTAGCCTAAATCACCCAAATATGGTCGCCATCTACGACCATGGGACCCTCAATATTGCAGAGGCCGTGGGTGACCCGAGCTTGGTAGGGACGCCATGGCTTGCAATGGAGTGCATAGACGGCGGTAGCATCAAGAAATTGGTTGGGAAGACGGACTGGCCCACCATTCAGCGGATGCTGATAGAAGTGCTCGATGCCCTCGCTCACGCCCACGCACGGGGCCTGCTGCACCGAGACATCAAGCCTGGAAACATTCTACGGGACCGGACAATGGGGACGGTCCATCTCACCGACTTTGGACTGTCTCAGTCGATGCTTCAGATTCGGTCTCGGGCCAGCGAATCGGAGTTTGTGACGGGTACCCCGGGATTCATATCGCCCGAGCAAATTCACGGAAGTAGGCGTGGGCAAGGGCCTTGGTCGGACATTTACTCGGTGGGGGCCCTGGGCTGGACTCTGGCCACGGGTCGTCCGCCATACATTGGTGAGATCTCAGAGGTCTTGCAGGCCCACGTTCGCGGTCAGCTTCGAGCCTTTGTACCGGCATGCGATGTGCCTCCAGCCTTTGAGGCATGGCTTACCCGAGCTCTTCAGCGAAACCCGATGGACCGTTTTTTACATGCGGCCGATGCTGCGTGGGCCCTGCGGTCGATCCCTGCGGTTTTACAGGGTCCGCCGACCTTGGATACCGAGAGCGATCAACAAGTATGGGACAGCCCCACGATGGTCCTACCGGAGTCTGAGCCGACGCGGCCCTGGCCTCACGGCGACGAGCATGCGCATGCGGCCCAGCTCCCCGGGCCTGTACATGAGTTTTCGGGAGCCCGGCCACCCTTTCCAGCATCTTGGGCAGGTGAATGGAAGCCCAGGCAGCATCTCCATGGTGCGGGACTGGCGCTGTATGGGCTGAGGACTGTGGCCCTGATAGGCCGGAGACTCGAGCGCAATATGCTTTGGTCCGGACTCAAGGACTGCGCCGCGTCCAACCGGCCTCGGCTTACTTTTGTGGATGGCCACAACGGTGTGGGCAAGTCGATGCTGATGAACTGGTTGGCAGAGCGCACCTATGAGCTTGGCCTGGCCCAGACGCTCACTCTGGCTACGAACAATGGCTTGGGTGGCGTGTCTCGGATTGGCGTCATGCTTGCCGAACATTTTCGGATTGAGCGGCTTTCTCGCCAGCAGGCCGTGGACTCTGTGCAGGAAATACTGGCCCACCTTGGAGTGGAAGACAGAGGAGCTGCTGCCGCACTCGTGCAGCTTGCCCGACCCGGAGAGCATGCGCCAGAAGGGTCCGATATGCGAATACACTTTGGCTCGACGGCTGAAAAGTTGACGTTGTTTTGCTGGTACCTGAGCAAGCTCGCGAACGACCGCCCCATCGTGGTGTTGGTAGAGGACCTTCATGAGGACCCCACCGCACAAGTGTTCCTGCAGCAGCTGCTTGATACGGTCAAAGGTCCCATCTTCTGCTTGGTATCGATCCAGTCGCTGGAGGCAGCGGAGGGCCCCAATGGAGAGCAGCTCGAGACTCTAAGAAACCATGTGCGAAGCCAGACCATCGCGCTGAAGCCCTTGCCGGGTCCAGACCGCATCGCTTTGCTTCGTGAACTCTTGGGGCTGGACCCAAGCTTGGCGGCCCAGGTGGAGGCGGAGACGGGAGGGAATCCCCAATTTGCCGTTCAACTGGTCGGGCATTGGGTGTCGGAGGACCTATTGATAGAGGGGGCTCGGGGGTTCATCCTGCGGGAAGGGGCATCCATCCAGACCCCACCGTCGATGCTGGATATGTGGGTACACCGCTTCTCTGCGGTCTGCAGCGATGCAACCGTCGACGATGTTGGGGCCATTGAGCTTGCCGCCATGTTCGGAAACACGGTCGAAGAGCAGGCCTGGGAACAGGCGCTTAAGAAGGCCTCACTGCCGCGCCCGAACGGGCTGATTGAACGCATGGCGAGACTGCGGCTGTTGGTTGTCAATCGCAGTCGTGGGACGTTTGAATTCGCACATGCGATGTTTCGATCTGCCATTATTCAGGGAAGCGACCGGAATGGACGCACGCCGCGCTGGGCTTCGTTGGCTGCGGATGTACTGGCGACGGAACAGCAGTCGGTGCGTCTTCGTGCTCGACTGCTGGTCAAGGCGGGCCGGCTCCATGAAGCGCTGGAACCTTTGGCTCAGGCCGTGGAGATGGAAATCGACA
>CAWVVG010000422.1:0-3467 GCA_963932775.1 uncultured bacterium | reverse complement strand
GTATCCGTGAAATGAATTTCCTGGTCGTACTCGTTCAACACGGCCATGGCATGAGGCTCGCCGATTGCCTCTTTGTGGGCCTTGGGCGGGTTGTAGGGGTCGTGCGGGTCCATCAGGTGAAGCATCAGGAAGCGAGGTCCACCCGCCATGGAGTCCCACCAATCCAGGGCTTCCGAGACCATCAAGTCGGCGGGGCGATAGAAATACCTTCCGCCCATGACTGGGATGGTGAGCATGCGCAGTGGTTGAACGAACATGGGCAGGTGGGCGAGGCCCAATGCATCGGAGTACGTGTCAAAACCACGACTGATACCAAAGCTCTGCTTTAGGTAGGGGTTGGTCACGATGGCACCTGTCCGGTAGCCACGCTGGCTCATATGCTCGGCCAGGGTGGGTACATCGCTGTCCAGCGCCGACTGGGTGTTCTTTTCACCATTGTTTAGACCCGCACCATGACCCGATGGATAGCGTCCGGTTGCAAATGCTCCGAAGCTTGGGAGGGTCCATGAGGCGGGGCTGGCCACCTTGGTATAGCGCAATCCGGACCGGGCAAATCGGTCGAGATTGGGTGTGGTGGGAACCGGGTGCCCGTAGACTCCGATGTGGTCGGCACGCAGAGTGTCAATGACCACCAGCAAGACATCTGGCCGGTCGGCCTGAGTCTCGGCGGGCGCCATTGGCCCATCGACAGCGGCTCCGCGCACTACCGCCGTAGTGCCACCAATCACCACCGTTGCACCAACAATAGAGAGGTTGATCCGGTGTGCGAACCGAGTACTGCAGCGCCATACGAGGGCTGCACAGGCCAAGGTGACAAGCAACAGCACTCCGTCTGCTCTCAAGGCTTCGCCACTCAAGGGTGACCCGAAGGCGTTGATGTTCATGGCCCTGAATGCAGGCAGGAAGATGCAGCAAGCTGTGGTGAGGCTCAGCCTCAGCGTAGGGCGGCCCTTGGTCAACCGAAGGCTCAGCCACAACCCGGCCGCTGCCAAGATGAAACCAGCGGAAAAGCCCCCAGTATTTGCCATCCACTGGCTGTGGTCACGCCACCACAATTCCTCTGCTATTTTGCCGCCAGCGATGAATCCACCGACGGCCGCTATCAGGCCCAGTAGATGAGCAAGGGGCTGCTTTAGGGGCGATAGAACGAGCCCAAGAAGGGCCATTACTCCCGCATACCAGAGCAAGATCTGGCTGGTTTCGGCTGAGGACAGGGCCGGCTGATTGACCACCAAATTGGCAGCCTCCTCCGTGCTTAGCATCAGGGCACCAAACAATGCACCGCGCAGCGCGGAGTTCTGTAAGTGGTTCCGAGTCATGGCTCAGCGGGGATGGGGACGGGGGCGGGGACGGCTCGCATCTGCCCCGGTGCGACGGCGGCTTGTTTCTTGAGATCTGCGTATTCAGCGAACATCAGTCCACACACGCACCAATAGAACCATCCAGGTGATGTGCGATGAATAAAGCTGTTGCTGATGGAGTTTGTCACAAAGACCATCGCTGTGAGCGCCGTTGCGAACGTTGCCAAGTTGCGAGCAAAACGGTCGGCATGCTCCATGGCGTGGATTGCCCGTGCCGCTTTGTAGACCTTCCACTGAATGGCCAGGTAGCAGAGCACGCCAAATGGTCCAATCTGGAACAACAACAGCAGGAAGTCATTGTGGGGATCTAAGGTGATGTGCATGGCGCCGAAGCGCTTGACCCAGTCGAGAGTCATCAAGCGTTGTCCACCCAACCCGATACCGAGGAAGAAATCCCATACCGGTTGCTCCATGTATTTGTTCATAGAGATGGTCCAGATACCCCACCGACCGGACCCTAGTTTTCGCTTGTCGAGCATGATGCTGTCGGTATCGAATACTAGCATTAGGTCGCTGAATCGGTCCTGTAGATCCGGACTGAGGAACAAGATGAGCAAACTCATGGCTCCCGCAGCGGCCAAGGTTCGATACCGCCTGTGAAAGAGCAGGGCCGTGGCGATGAATACAGTCAATCCAAGGAAACCGGTTCGGATGTATGTCTTGTAGAGGGCCAGTCCGCCGCCACCAAGCAGTACCAGCAGGAGAAGGCTCTTGAACATCGACTGGATCTGGACGAGCCAAAACACCCAGAGGGTGAGGAAGATCAGCGTCATAAGCGCCATATTGTGGAGGTTTTTGTATCCCCCAAGCAGGCGGTTGTACCCGTGAAGGGACATCGTATCTGCCTGGCCTGTCATCAAGTGGTACAAGCTAAGGCTCAACGGGATGATGCCCACCATCGAAATGGTCAAGAGTAAAGCGTACCTTAGGCGACGTTTGTCGAAGTAGATGGAGACCATGAAAAACAGGATGAAGGGCGAGAGGTACCGGACGACGCTGTCGAGGTTTCTGACGATGTCCGAGGAGCGAAGGGTCGCGATTACCATCAACAGCAAAAACCCTAAGAACCATTGAAAGCATTCATGGTGCTGCATGCGCTTGAGATCGAGGAACAACTGGGTCGTAATAAGTACGAAGACGGCAGCGCTGAATAGCTGCAGCATATTGAGGCCGCCGATGGTTCCTGGAATCCACCAAAGCAGATCCAGAACCCCACGCACGGTGAACACCGAGAACAGCGCAAGCATAGGTCGGGTGAAGAAGTACAGACTGGTCAGGATTGCCGCAACGCTGACTGCCACGTGCATTGGTGGCACCACGAACATGATGCCGGCCAGCAACACCAACAGAATGAAACCCGCGCCCATCTGAATGGCAAGAATGTCCGGCCGCTTGGGCAGGGACAGTAGGAGGTTCTCCCACACGCGCTGGCGAACGGAGTCGATGATGCCTCCACGCGCTTAGTTGCGCATGTCCTTGCGTTGGTCGAGTGGGGCTAACCCACGAATAGTGCACATAGCCTGTGCCAGTGCGTCAGCGAGAATTCTTCCCAGAGCATGCTGGTGGGGTTCAAAGATTCCATTTTCCTGCAGCCACTGGAGGTGGAGCGTACCGAACATTACCCGCCCGTTGGATACTGAATACTCACCATGACTCATGGTGTGAATGTGGATCTCGGGGTTGGTTCCATTCCGGCTACGTCTCCATTCGAGGCTGCGTCGTTCGAGGCTTGAGTTGTCTGCGTTTGTCAGTACATCGAAGCGGAAGGCCTCGAGGCCGAGTGCAGTGCCTGCTGGAACCATCAATCGCCATAGACCGTCTTCGTCCGTGGCTTCGAGGAGGTTCGTTCGGATTTCTTCGACCACTCGGGTCCGTGCCATCGCAGCATCCTCAAGCTGGCCAACGAGCTTGGAGTGCCTTCCTGCACGTATGATGTCTGCGTAGCCCAGGAAGTGAATCACTGCGGCTGCGACGGCCACCAGGGCGACAATGCTCAGTGCGGACACTCGGTCCGAGCTGTAAATAAGCACCAGGGCCAATGCGCCCAGAACGGTGGCGCTGCTGAGCATGATTAGCGCCACCTTACGCTGGGACATTCCTTTGCGA
>CAWVVG010000421.1:0-3477 GCA_963932775.1 uncultured bacterium | reverse complement strand
AGGACCGACGGGGACAGGTACATCGGATGAACCAGGTGGAAGGCATCCACCAGCCCCGGCTCAGCCAGCGCCTCGCCTGCGAAGCTCTCCGCTGCATCCACCCCTTCCCGATGCAGCGCGTAATTGACCACAATTCGGAGCCTTGGGTTCACTCGCTTGGCCTGTTTAAACACCGCACGCAGTGCTGGGCCCCATTCAGCGGGGTCGGTATCCCCCGACATTCCAAACCCGCGCTTCCACTCGGTTGGGCTTGTGAAGGAGACCTGTAGGGTGTCGACCAAGCGGGCGACCTGCTCTATTTTTGGGGCCAAGAAGGACGCATTGGTGGTGAGCTCGACCTGTTCATACTCGAGCACCTTCGCCATTCGCGCCAGATCAGCCCAGTGGGGGCTGAGCAGGGGCTCGCCGCCGGAGATGTTGAGCAAGCGGGGTCCGAATTCGCGCATCCCTGCCAAGAAACGCCGCATGGCCACAGGGTCCCACTTTCCTTTGTATCGTTCATAAAGATCTGCATCATGGCAGATGCCGGTCTCCCCCCAGTACGGACAGATGCGGCAGCGGATATTGCAGCCAAAGGTCAGCATCACGTAGATCTCTTTGACCCCTTTGCTGCTCAGCATGTCGCCACCGGTGTGTTCAGACACCAACGCCCGCATGCGTGCAGCTCGGCTTGGATCAGGAGACATGGTCGAGCTTGCTCATCTGGTGCTTGAGCCGGTAGCCCAGATGCATGCAACTTCGAATGCGGCTCCAGTCTCCCGGATCGGTGGTGTGCTTCATAAAGTACCGGACCACATCGATCCTGGGCTTGACGAAGCCGCGAAGGTCGTCGAGGTCGTCGAGGTGGCAGACATAGGCGGCGGTGTTGAAGGTGGGGTTGTTTTTCTCAAGTACGATGGCACAGCCCCGGTAGATCTCACCATCCGCGTCCAAGATAGCCAGCGAGCTGCCCAGGACCGGCTCACTCTCTCGGTTGTTCTGGAGTCGAAAGTGCGGCCCTTGAAGCTGGGTGATGCAGCGCTCAAACTGGGCGATGTACCGGGCTTGGGTCTGGGGCGTCCACAGCGCACCCAGCTCATAGGCGATCTGTAGACGCGGAATGCCAAGCCCCTTGAAGAAGGCCGCATTGTCAAACATGCGATCCACATTCTCGGGGCTCACACACATGTTCACAAAGAAGGGTATCTCCCGATCAAGCAGCGTCTTTAAGTTTCGAATTATCGCCTTATAAGCCCCTTTATTGTTGGCGTGCGCCACCCGCATATCGCCCTGCGAGTCGAAGGTTCCATCCAAACTGAGCATCAGGTTTACCTCATGCTCCAGGAGCATCTCGAGGTTCCGGCCACCCAGCAAGATGCCATTGGTGGTGATCAGTTTTTTGTGGTCTCGATCGCCATAGTGCTTCGCCACATAAGTGAGCAAGGAATCGAGCAGGTCGGGTCGCATCAAGGGCTCACCGCCGAACAGATGCAGCAGGACCTCCGTGTAGGAGGCAAAGGCCAAGTCCACCATCCGATACAGCCGCTCTAGGGTCTGATCTGGATGGGAATTGTGGTCCATATGGCAGTAGCTGCAGTCCAGGTTGCACCGCCGGGTCATGAACAACATGAGCAGCAGGTTTCCTTCCAGCGGTGAAGCCAAGGGCTCAGACACGTCGTACTCCCTTCCACAATGATGCCACAACAAGTATAGGTTTACATCGATCGTCGATGATCTACCCCCAGCCTGTCCGGATGTCTCGCCTGCATCCACCGCACATAGCTCGCCTCGACTGAGCCCACACGGGTGGTTTCATCCACGCTGGCCCGTCGCTTCCAATTGGCGAAGACATCCGCATCGGTCTTTCCGTCCACCATGTACCGGTGCCAACTGTGGCCGTCGGACAGGCTGCCGAGCCGGAACTTCTCGCGCCCAGAGGCTTGGACCAAGAAAGCGTTGCCGCCATACACGCCGCCATCAAAATCCACGGTCACATGCAGGTTGTTCCGCACCGAGACGGGTGCTTCGCGCAGGTTGACAAAATCCAGCGCGCCACCGGCGGCCCAGTGGATCTCCACGGTTTCACCGATCTGTGCCAAGCCTGCGGCATAGGCTTGGGTCGCAGCGATACTCCATGGGATTCCGATGGCGTAGTTGAGTTGGATACAGCGCACGCCGAGCTTCATGAGGTGCCCAAAATTGTGGACCATATCGTCCACATTGCTGGGGCTGACCACCATGATCACCCGATAGTCGAGGCCATGGCGATGCAGCGCGTCGAGGTGAGTGGCTGGACCGCGTGTATAGCTGTCGCCCTCACCTGTTCGCGGCTTGCGCTGTGCATTTTGGGTGGCGGGGTCTCCATCCAAGGAGAGCTGAAGGTGGGTGTTCCACTTGGCCATGTGGATGATCTGAGCCTCGGTGAGCGCCCAGGCATTGGTGGTGATTTGTACATCGAGGATTCGCCCTTCAGATTCGGCACGGGCCACTGCGGCATCGCACAGCCGCGACACCAAAGGCCAGCGGAGCAAGGGCTCACCGCCGAAGAAAGCCAAGCTCAGACGGTGGGTCGGGGCGCTAAAAAGCAGGTCGAGTGCATCATCGCCCACCGCGTCATCCATCTCGCGGCTGTCTGTTTTTCCGATCGCACAGTAGACACAGCGAAGCTCACATTGCCAAGTCGGAAGCAGAACCACCCGGGCAGCGGGGGTGTGCAGGTGGCGCCGATAGGCGGCGATCCAGTCGTTGATGGGTCCAAGCACGGCTGTGATGCGTGACTCCAGCCCGGAGGCGTGTTCGCCATCAAAACGAGAAGCCGCCAGGGCGCGAAAGCAAGTGACCCGTGTGGCATCGTCTGCGCGCCGGCGTGTGGGTGTCTCGGCCATTTGCATGACATAAGCTGAGAGGTCATCGAGGCCTGGCCGGATGGGCAGCTGCTGTACAGCGGCGCCACTGGGGTCTGTGAGGGTCACCGAGCGCCCCAAGAGGCTATGAAAGACGGCCTCCTCGAGGGCGCCAAGCACGGTGGTTGCATCCGTCGACCGCAGCACCAGAGCGCTGAGCACCAAGCCCGACCGGGCGGCTGCTTGTATGAGCGCACGGGATTCCCAGCGCGCGGTGAGCCCTCCATCGAGCACGAGACGCAGTGCTTTGGCGGTGTTCAGATTGGGTGTGGCGGCCACCCGGGCCCTAAAATCCCCGATGGCGCTTGTCAGTGTCTGGAGGTCTTGGCCATGACGACTCAGTCGGCCAGGCCTGGAGACAAAGCCTTCGGGGCGGTCGGTGATGGTGAGACCGTTCATCAAGATTTGGGGCGTCCACTCGCCATAATCTTCAATGATCCATGGCTCTGGCTGGGTGTGCGGCACCGCGATCTCGATCGGTGCGCCACCGCTGAGGGCTTCGGCGAGGGCCTCGGTCTGGCTTGGGTCTTCGCTGTGCATCATGTGGATTGAGCTGGGCTGAAGTGCCCGGAGCGGGTCTAAATCCGCACCTGCA
>CAWVVG010000420.1:0-3527 GCA_963932775.1 uncultured bacterium | reverse complement strand
ATTGTGGGCAACGATGCCCACTGCATGTCCCAATGGACTGGTGGTGAGGTCGCGCTCGGCGCCGGTCCAGTACCCATCTCGGGCGTGCAGGTCGATGTCGGTCACAAAGGTGCCGGGCTCCGAAACAGAGCCGTCTTCTGCGGTTGCTTGAATGAGGATGCTGTGGCTGCCTTCGGAGAGTGGAGTGGGTGAGGTCACTCGGCCGGAGTCGGGGTCAGCATCCATCCACCCACCGCCATCAATGCGCCATTGGGCGGAGGAGGCATCGTGAGGCCAGGTCCACAGCCAAGTGGGTTGGGTGTGGCCTGCGGATGATTCTCCTGTGACCACCGGTGCTTCGAGGGGCGGTGGTGGTGGCGGGTCTGCATCTGCATCTGCATCGGCGTCCGCATCTGCATCTGCATCTGCATCTGCATCGGCGTCCGCATCTGCATCTGCATCGGCGTCCGCATCTGCATCGGCGTCCGCATCTGGCTCGGGCACGGACCCTGTGTCGCTTCCACCGTCAAAGCAGGTGGTGATTGTCAGGGTCACCAGCTTGGTATCGCAAGCATTCAGGCCGACTAGGACCGGTAGGGTCGTCATGCAGCCCTCATCGGTTGTGCTCGTCAGTATCCAGTCCCCTTGGGGCAGTGGCATCGTGAAGTCACCTTCGGAATCGGCGAGGGTCTCGATGGGTGTGTCAGCCCAGTCTTCTTGGGCATAAATCCTCGCATTGGGGGCGGGCCGAGCGGGAAGATCCTCCCAGCTAAAATCTTCGACGACGGCGCCTTCGACGGTGCCGATATCGGTGTCGCAAGGCGAGCCTGTGTCATCCGCATCGGAGTCGGCATCGGAGTCGGCATCGGGTGTTGCGGCCGGAGGCTCTTCTGAACCCTTGCTCCCACATGCCGTGCCGATCAACAAAACGAATGCCGAAGTGAATCGCATATTTTCTCCCGTGCTGGATGATAGCAGATGCCTTTGGGCCGCGACCGGAGCCCGGCTCAACCGTATGCAGGATTAAATTTTAAGACTTGTCACGCAAACATGGGACTCGTTACCGCTCGAGTTCGTTAGTCCATGGCCCCGGTATCGGTTCGTGAGGGGTCCAATGAGTACACAACCCACAGTCAAGCGCGAGGAATATCGCCTGACCATGAAGATGCTCAATGCAGGTGCATCCGTGTTGCACAGGTTGGGGTTTCCCTTTGGGCAGCTTGGTGAGGCTTCGTTGTTGGAGGGCGCGCGGAAGGCGACGGGCTTGGACGACTGGGGTGGGGAGCACTTTCTTGAGCCCCTCCGGGTGATGCTTGAAGATGTGGAAGCTTCGGGGCTTACACCCTTGGCTCGGATCTCCACCCGTGACATCGGCGTGCATTGCTTGTCCAATCGTCTTCGGCTGACCGATTACTTCAAGCGTCATCCTCATGTCAACGAGGTCCAGATCGAGCGCCCGCTGTTTATCTTGGGCTTTCCCCGTACTGGAACCACCGTGTTGCAGAATTTAATGGCACTGGACGAGGACCGTCGGGCCCTCCCATTTTGGGAAATCATGAACCCCGTGCCCCTCCATGCTGACCCCGCGAAAGATCAGCAGGCCCGCATCAAGGCCGCGAACAACAAGCTGCGCGTTGCGTATTGGGTCCTTCCTGAGATGGCCGCTGTTCACGAGATTCGGGCAGAGTCCTACGAGGAATGCTGGCCGCTCTTGGCCAATGGGTTCACCGTGCTGGCCTGGGACATGGGCAGCGGATGGCGAAATTATGGTCGATGGCTGTTGGGGCACGGCATGACCGACAGCTACCGGGAGTACAAGCAGTGCCTTCAAGTGATGTCTCAGCGCCGACCCGAGTCTGGCTATGTGCTCAAGTGTCCTGACCATCTGTGGTTTGTGGATTCGGTGATGGATGTCTTTCCTGATGCGTGCGTTGTCTGGACCCATCGAGATCCGGTGGCATCCATTGCGTCCTACTGTTCTTTGATCTCGCTCAACTGGCGGCTCATGTATGGGAAGTTCGACCCCATAGAAATCGGTCAACACATCGAGGAACGGTTCCTGACTGGGGTTGAGCGGGCCATGGCGGCACGCGACAAGTTGGGTGAAGATCACTTCTATGATGTGGACTTCCAGCAGCTGTGCGATGACCCGCACAAGGTGATTCACGGAATCACGGAGCACTTCGGCCTGACCCCAATTTCCGATGATGCGATCGGTACATACCTCTCGACCAAGCGCGATGATGCCCGGGGTCAGCACCGGTACACGGCCAAGCGGTATGGGCTCAATCCTGAACGGATTTATGAGCGGTATCGGACCTATATTGAGCGATTCAATATCCCAATCGGTCGGCCGTAAGGAAGCGCTTGGAACTCAACCCCATTGGCCTTGCAGTACCCGCCTTCGTCGTGTTGATCGCGATTGAGTATGTCTGGGCTCGGCTGGTTGGGCGAAAATTGTTTCGCCTGAACGATACAGTTGGGGACCTTAGCTGTGGAATGGGCGACCAGATGATCGGCATCGTGGTGGGTGTCCTGACGTTTGGGATCTACACCGCGGTTCACTCCCGATTTGCCTGGTTCCAGATGGACCCCAAAGCACCCCTAACTTGGGCCTTTGGGTTGGTGAGCGTAGACTTCCTTTACTACTGGTTTCATCGCTTTTCACACCGGGTCAACGTGGGGTGGTCCACCCATGTGGTGCATCACCAAAGTGAAGAGTACAATCTCGCGGTGGCCCTTCGCCAGCCGTGGTTTTCTCAGTTTCATGCTTGGTTATTTTATATTCCACTGGCCTTTCTTGGTTTGCCCGCGGAGGTCTGGGTAGGCAGCTATGCGGCGAACCTGCTGTACCAGTTCTGGATTCACACCCAGCTCATCGGTTCCCTTGGTCCGATGGAGTGGGTGATGAACACGCCGTCTCATCACCGGGTGCATCATGGGACAAACCCGGCATATATCGACAAGAATTACGCGGGAATGTTTATTGTTTGGGATCGTATATTTGGTACCTTTGAAGTGGAGAATGATGAACCTGTGTACGGAGTCATGAAGCCGGTTCGGACATGGAATGCAGTTGTTGCCAACGTGGTTCCGGTCAGGGATCTGTTCATGGCTTCGGCACATCAAGCGGGCTGGAAGAACAAGCTCAGGATGCTATTCGCGGAACCGGGTTGGACGTCTGAAGGGGCTCAGGTACCCGAGTTTCCCTCGCCCCTTCGTGGGTACGATGCGGGCGCTGAAAAAGGGCAGGATGGCTATATTGTGGCCCACCTTCTCCCCGTAAGTATCGTTACCGGCTTGGTAATTGCGCATTCGGAACTGTGGCCGCGGAGTTGGCTGTGTTTGGGCGCGGGGTACATCCTCTGGACGGCACTGAATTGGGCCGGTCTGCTAGAAGGACGACCATGGGCGCGGTGGTCCGAGCCCGTGCGACTGGTGACGGTGGGTGCTTCGAGTGGTTGGCTGGCTATGCAGCTGCCTCTTGGCGTGGGGTCAGCGGCATTGGCTGGTCTTGGGGCGCTCTCGTTGCTGAGCTTGGCCTGGGC
>CAWVVG010000419.1:0-3527 GCA_963932775.1 uncultured bacterium | reverse complement strand
AAAATTAGCTTGAAGTCATCCGGCACACTGAAGCTCAGCCCATCGATGGCGAGTTCAACCAAGCGCACCGGCGGCTCCAACAAGGAAATAGCAGGACCGTTGCTGGGAACAAGTTGAAGCACATGGGAGCCACGACTTCCAGCATTTCGTCCCTCTGCTTCAGACCAGTTGTCAATGAAGCCAAGAAGCAGCCCATCTTGACTTCGTTCAGGCACCGGGACACCTGCCCGAATCACGGATGCATGGAAAGTGTAGTACTTGTTTTCGGCCGCCAGCCAGATGCAAGTGTCCTCTCCGCCCACAAATCGCCGGTCGGCAGCGGTCACCACCAAACCACCACGCTCAACGCGAACAATCTGCGCACGCGTCCATCCCTCGCCACGGACCTGTATTTCACAGGCCTGGCGTCTCTGCGCAGCTTCTTCTAAAATTCGACGGGGATCCATGTAGACTCAGCGTGGGCACCCTCTGTAATCGATGATTGGAAGGACGGCCCGGGTAGGGATAAACCACACCCACACCAAAAGGACTCCCGATGCGAATCGCCCACATCACCGACATCCACGTACAAGCGCCTCCACGGTTTGATGAGCTCACCGCAAAGCGAATCCTTGGAACAGCAAATTTGTACCTTCTCGGCCGCAAATCAAAGTTTTCCCAGGCGGCACAGCAGGCCGCGGTGGCCGCTGTTGTGGCGGGTGATCCGGACGTCGTCCTGTTTACAGGTGACCTCACAGCCCAAGCACTGGATGCTGAATTCTCTCAGGCCCGGGCCTTGCTTGACCCCATTCTCGACCGATTTCCCACCATCATGATTCCAGGGAACCACGACACCTATGTGAGAGAGGCCACACCTGGCGATCGCATGCGAGAACTGTTTGGTGCGTGGATGGGCGATAGTATGCCCAGCGTGGAGGTGGTGAACGACGTCGCATTTATGCGGCTCGAGACCTGCCGATGCCACCCACTGTCGAGTGGGTATACGCCCGACACACAACTCCCCGAAGCCGCACAACTGCTGGCCGAAATCGATGGAAAATTCACCTTCCTGTGCATCCACTACCCCCTCCTCGGTAGGGATGGACTGCCCTACGGTCCAGCCACACGATCTCTGTCGAATGGCGAAACGGTTCGACAATTTGTGAATAGCACTGCGGGGATCAGCGCCATCGTCCACGGGCATGAGCACCATGGATTCCAGACGACCATCGATGGACCGAGTGGCCCGATACCGATCCTCAACCCTGGGGCATCGGGCTACGCGCACCTGCCCGACCAGGACCGCACCGCTCACCTCTGCTTCTACACCATCAACAATGGCCAGTTGGAAAAGGTCGAACGGCTGCGCTTTGATGGTGAACGCTTCTCACCTGAACCTGGCGGCGCCTTCTCGACTGGCCGATAAGTCAGCTGTGAAGTCTAATTTCGACTGCCGGCTCCACTAAAACCATAGATTCATGGTCCGCGATTTCAGATAGGCGAGCATACACTGCAGCCTCAGAGACCTGTGTGCCTGCCAGGTCCAAGTAGGTTTGATGGTGGCGCGCCTCGCTCGCCAAGAGACCCGCGTACATCTTGGCCAGCTCCGCATCCTGCAGGGACTCTGCGAGCAACTTCATTCGCTCACAGCTCCGAGCCTCAATCAGTGCGCAACAGAGCATCGTGTCCACAAAGCGATGCGGCTCATCCATGCGAATGATTTTGTGGAGCCGGCCACCGTAAGGGGAAGGCTTCAGCTTTTCGAACGGAATTCCGCGCTGAGTCAGCAACCTCACGACGAGCTCAAAATGCCGCAATTCCTCGCGGGCCAGTTCCGACAGTGGCAACATCAATTCGGGTCGATACTGATACCGAAAGATCAGGTTGAGTGCAGTGGATGCCGCCTTCTTCTCACAATGGGCGTGGTCCAACAGGACTATATCCATGTTCTCCATGGCTTCGCCGATCCAGTCACCCCTGGTAGGCGCCGCGAGTCGAAGCATCAAGGCCTCAGACCCCCTGTCGGGTTTCCAGAATGTCCTTGCAGCCAACGATCATCTGCTCGAGAACATCGGCGCCATAGACCTTTCGAATCACATCCTGGTACTTGCCGTCTACGAACTCTTGGTGGGACACAACTGCACCCACTTCCGATCCCTCCGGCCCACATGTGCTGGCAACCAGAACGCCTTCACCGCTTATGTCTACACGTGAGCGACGACTCTCGGTGTTCTTGGTCCATTCAGTTTGTTCGGGCATGGTGTTCTCCTAACGTGGCCTCGAGATAGCCAGGTTCGGTCTACCCTGCCAGAGGCTTGACCTCACAGACCCAATTGAGCCAGGGTCACCAGCTCACCGAGACGGTGACGATATCGCTCTGCCCGCCCCACAGAGGAGGAGAAGCTGGAGTCAGCAGCTTGCCCATTGGCTACAGCAGCAACCACTTGGGCTACCCGCTCAAAGTCGATCTCGCCGTGGTCCCAGCCCCGTTCCAGATACCCAAGTAGCTCCTGTGTTGTGGTCACAGCATCGGCCACGATGTCCTCATAGCGAACGGTCATTATTGACGACGGCAGCACACTCTCCCAGTGTTTCATCAGGCGGTGGTACTGAACGAAGTACCCTTTCAGCGAGGCAAGCTGGGTCGTGAATCTGGTTTCCTTCCCGCCAAAATGCTGAAAGTAGCAAGAGAGACACGTGTCGAGGGGGTCCCGGACCACATGAATGATCTTGGCACCCGGCGTGAGAATGGCTGCGAGCCCAAGGTGTAAAAAATTGTGAGCCATCTTGTCCGTGACCACCGGTAAGTCGGAGACCCGAGCGAGGCTGTCCATTCGGCCCTCTGCCAGTTCTTGAATCAAGGCCTTGTCCAGGTGCTTTACCACCGCTGGGTACTCACCCTCTCCCTTGACAAAGTGGCCAACACCACGGGCGATCACCGATAAATCATCCAACTCACCGCCACCACACACCTCCGAATGCGAAGCCAAAATTCGATCCACCAAGGAGATACCAGACCGAGGCATGCCGACAACCAGGACACTGCCAGTGGTATCCACAGACGGGGCCGGCAAGGATGCGAACAGTTCAGGGGTGAAGACCTCAATGAGCGAGTCCACAAAGGTCTTGTGTGCCTCTGAATCGTACCGGCTGCCCTGCGCGGTATTGGCCCGCTGATACGCATCAAACGCGGCATCCACATCGCCCATGGCATCCAACAGATCCCCCTCCGCAAAGCGAAGTGCGGCCTCCGTGAACTTTGGCACACCCGGACGAATCGCCCGCCGCAAGACAGGAAGGGCCTGCTCTGGAACCGACTCGACCCGGCTCAGAGTTGCATAGCTAAGTGCCACCCTCGGATGCGGGTGAACCGATGAAATAAAGGGCCTCAATATCTGGAAGCCAATGGCGCCCTCGTTGCGGCGCTCTAGCACCGCAGCCAGGCCGGCTGAGGCGCTCTCATCTTCAGGTGCCCGCTGCAGAGACTCCCGAAAACGATCCTCGGACCAGTCCAACTGACCTTCGTCAAAGAGAAACCACCCGTGCTT
>CAWVVG010000418.1:0-3534 GCA_963932775.1 uncultured bacterium | reverse complement strand
TGGGGAAGGAAGGTTCGGCTTGAGCATCTGATTGAGGATGACGGCGCCCACTTGCTTGGACGTGGTGCCGAGGTCGCTGTGTAGCTCAAGTGTCTCGCTGACTGGCATGTCTTCGGGCAGGCATGTGAGGACAATACTGGTCTTGGTCTCGTCAGCGATGACATCCTGAACGAGCTTCACATTATTGAACACTGGCCCCCGCTGGGTGAGCGCCATCATGGACCCGGGAGCATTCAAGAGGTGCAGGCCATGTCCAGTCGCCGGGGCGTCCACGATGATCAAGTCCCAGGTGGGCTTTCCTTTGGTCATGTCTTCTTCTGCCAACTCATAGACTTTACCGAGCTGAACTGCGTCGTGAAGGCCAGGTACTGCATCCATGAAGGGGCTCATTACGCGATTGCGAAAGACCATGGAGTACAGCTTCCGGACCTTTATCTGCTTGACTACATAGTCCTCGATGGCCTCGTCGGAGGTAATGGTCATTCCGAACAGTCCAGGGTGAAGCGGCTGAGGTGCATAGGTCCCTGCCGGCTTGCCAAACAGGGGCCCGATGTGTCGGCTGCCATTGCACTCGACGATCAATGTGGAACGTCCGGTTCGGGCGCTCCACAGTCCGAGGGCTGCGGCGGTGGTGGTTTTTCCAGTTCCACCTTTTCCCGTGACGATCAGTATACGCTGGTCAAGCAGGCTCATTCTTCCTTGGGTCCGATGATCACCAACTGGTCTGCGATGGTTCGGAAGATTCGTGGTGAGGTGAGCATCTCCATGTGTCCCATGTGTCCAAATTCGATGCACTGGGCATGGTCTGGGGCCGCGGATGTTGTGGGGGAAACCATGTGGTCGTGGTGGCTCCAGATGGCAACCGTGTCTCCCGAGTAGTCTTCCAAGGTCTGTATTACTTCAGAGTTTGGAGCCAGGTCCAGTGCCTCCCGCATTCTTCCGAACACAAATGTGCGGGTGCCTGCCCATGGTGTGCCGAGGGTGATGAGGCGACGAACATGATGCGCGTAGCCGAACTCCTGGAGGGCATAGGCGGTGACGATGCCGCCCATTGAGTGTGCGACAATGTCGATTTGTTCGGCACCCGTCGCCTCCTTGAGGCGCTCGATGGAGCGGCCAAGGCGTTTTCCAAACACTGGAATGGGGCTGGATCGGGGACGATGGTTCACCGACCATACCCACTCCCAGCCACGGGTATGGAGGTAGGTCTGTAAGAAAGTAAAGCACGCGCGGTTGAGACCATACCCATGCACCAAGAGCACCGGGTTGCGCTGGACATTGGAGGCTGGACGTTCAGCGATGTCACGTTGCTTATGTTTTCGTTCAGGCGAGTTCGGCCACCAGCCGAAAGCCATGATGGCGACAATGAGCGCATGGGCGCCGCTCTCTCGGAAGAACCAGCTGACCCCCGCCCGGCTCCATTTGAGCGGTTGCCCTCGTTCCAGCGCCAGCCATGCAGCACCGCACAACACCGGCAAGGTGCTGGCGATCAAGAATAACAACGCGAAGGTGAGAGCCGCATCCATGGTTCAGCAGGGTACCGCCCCGACGAGACAGGAGCAAACTGCTGCGTGGTCCCGAGGTGTGGGTTAGAACACCTCCCACTGGGGATGGTAATGCCTATTTACGAATACGGATGTCAGGGGTGCGGTCATACTTTTGAGCGCCTTCAAAAGGTCTCGGAAGCACCCATTAAGGACTGCCCAGAATGCGCGGTCGAGGGCTCCGTAAAGAAGCTGATTAGCCGCACTTCATTCGTGCTGAAGGGGGGCGGCTGGTACAAAGACCACTACGGGCTGAAGTCCAGTGCCAGTGATTCGGGTGCTGGATCGAGTGATTCGAGTGGTTCGAGTGGTTCGAGTGGTTCGAGTGATTCGAGTGGTTCGAGTGGTTCGAGTGGTTCGAGTGGTTCGAGTGATTCGGGTGGTTCGAGTGATTCGGGTGGGTCGAGCGACTAATGGCTGACTACCTCGACGGACGCGTTGTGGCGCGGGCCACTCTGCAGGCTCTACGGCCCCGGATCTCCGCATTGTCGCGGGCCCCAGGAATAGCGGTTGTACGCGTTGGAGAAGATCCCGCCAGCCAGATCTATGTGGGACGAAAGACGGCGCGTGCAGAGAAATTGGGCTTTCGGCACGAGGAGGTTCACCTCTCGGCGACGGCCACTCAAGCGGAACTTGAAGCCGTGATGGATAGGCTTAATTCCGATGACGGAATCGATGGAATACTCGTTCAGCTTCCACTTCCAAAACACTTGGACTCCACGGCAATTTTGGATCGCATCGATCCGGCAAAGGATGTGGACGGGTTCCATTCGGACAATGTGGGACACCTCTCCCAAGGGCGGCCGCGCTTTGTTCCCTGTACCCCCGCAGGGGTGATGCGCATCCTGGCTCATGCGGGTGTGGAGCTGGAAGGAGCTCAGGCGGTGGTCATTGGCCGCAGCAACATCGTGGGTCGACCCATGGCGATGTTGCTCGAGCAAGCCAACGCAACGGTGACCTTGGCCCACAGTCGTACCCGGAACCTACCCCAGTTGTTGGCCACAGCAGAAGTTGTCATCGCCGCAGTAGGGCGCCCTCATTTTGTACAAGGCAAGTGGATTAGGCCCGGTGCTGTGGTCGTCGATGTGGGGATCAATCGTCTCGACGATGGCTCGCTGGTTGGAGATGTCGACACAGAAGCTGCCGCTGAGCATGCTTCAGCGATTACGCCTGTGCCGGGCGGTGTGGGTCCAATGACCATCGCCATGCTGATGGAAAACACCGTGGCTGCTGCCGAGAAACGGCTGGGACAAATTTAAGGCAGGTTCACTGGTTCTCAGCGGCCCATGAAAGCGCATTGTCACAGCCTTGGCACCCCTTCGATGCAACAGGGCGGTAGGGTACAATCCTATCGGGAGGTTCCATGGCCACGCTTCGTTCAATCTTGGTGTTTTGTTCATTGATTTTAACGGTTGGTTGTTCATCCGCAGTCAAGGAACTGGGTGAGGTGGCCAAAGAAGGTACCAGTGCTGGTGACTGTCGGGACGGCGCCGACAATGATGATGACGGCCTGTTCGATTGTGACGACCCCGGTTGCCGCGCTTCGCCCGATTGTGGGGGGGAAGCCGATGCCGACTCTGATGCCGACTCTGATGCCGACTCTGATGCCGATGCCGATGCCGATGCCGATGCCGACGGTGGCCCCATCGATGACGATTCGGACGGATACCCCTTGATCGATGATTGCAATGACAACGATGCCAGCGTGAACCCGGGTGCCACCGAGGTCTGCGATGGCGTAGACAACGACTGCAGCGGCGAAATCGATGATGATGCGGTGGATGGAACCACCTACTACGACGATCAGGACTCCGATGGCTATGGCGATCCCGGGTTCCCGACGATCTCTTGCGAGCCCATGCATGGCCATGTGCTCGATGACACCGACTGCGATGACTTTGACAGCACGGTCCACCCGAACGCTACGGAATCTTGCGACAGCATCGACGAGGACTGCGATGGGGACATTGACGAGGGTTTGGAGACCACA
>CAWVVG010000417.1:0-3536 GCA_963932775.1 uncultured bacterium | reverse complement strand
CAAGAGTGCAGTGCTCGCCGCCTGGCGAGAAGTACTCTCCAAACGC
Source organism: uncultured bacterium (assembly GCA_963932775.1). Taxonomy (GTDB): domain Bacteria; phylum Myxococcota_A; class UBA796; order UBA796; family UBA796; genus UBA796. The sequence continues at coordinate 3,490 of CAWVVG010000417.1, read as the reverse complement.
CTAAGCAACCTCGAGTCCAACCGAACCGCCGCCCAGTCTGGCACCCGAGTAGACGGCGAGCACCGACCCAGCAATCGAGGAGAGCGCGCCGCAGTCACCAGCCAAGGGTACTTGGCTCTCGGTCTCGCTGAGCGGGCAGTCGCCATCCAAGCAAACATTGAGAGCCTCGAGAACATGGGGGACGGCCCGAGAAAGGATGTCGCCATAGGTGCCCTACTCACATTGTCTCTCGATTCTGGCCCCCATCAGCGCTTTGCTATTTTGCCAGGCGGAGATGCAACTGAGTTGAAGATCGATGGGAAAACAATGACCGTACTCAGCATGAATTCGCCGCTGGCCTACCAACTGCAGGATGCAGAACCAGGCGATATACTGGAGATTGAGTTCGGCCCCAAGGTCGTGGAAGTCGAACTGATTTCCATAGTTTGAGCCATGTCGCTTGGCATTTCTCGACCTACCAGCCACAATGGCTTCAGGGGATGCGTGTGTTTCGAGCCATCATCATCGGACTGAGCTTGGCCGGCTGCTCAGAATACAATGTGATCAAGGCATCCGACGACGTCGATCCGCCCGATGAACTGTCGACCGATACAGCCGAACCCGAACCCGAACCCACAGACCCAGAGGACACCGGTGAACCACCGGAGCCTCCGGAACCCGAGGACACTGCAGACCCAATCGCACCCGACGATGACCCGCCTGCAGACCTGGAAGAGTGCGAGCCGTTGGAGACCCCCGACTCCGTCACGGTGGATTCCTCGTGTTTCTCGGAACCTGAGACTGGAGAGCTCAGCGCATGGATGGAGTGGAGCATCGACAGTTTTGCGGAGGAGGAAGACTTCAACGAGATGGTGACCCCTCCGATCGTTGGGCAACTCACTGACGACAACGGTGACGGGCTCATCGATGAGAACGACATCCCCGACATCATCGCCACCTTTGATGACAATGGCGGCGCCGACGACAAATTCGGCATCATCCGACGAATCGATGGTGACGGGTCCTCCTCCGAACTGCTGATCAACAGCTGGATGGATGGCGAAGACAAGTGGGGCCCTTACCGCTACGGCACCGCGGCCTTGGGAGACATCGACAACGACGGCGAGACCGAGATTGTGGTTGTGCTTGCAGGCCCTCCAGCCATTCCATCCGAAGGCCCACCACCCGATGGACCTGGAACCGCTCCACCCCCACCTGAAGATCACCCCATTGGTCCACCCCCGCCACCGACTCCTGGGGCGTTGCCCGACATCAGCTGCTATCCAGCAGCCTTCTCCACCGACGGCACCCTCGAGTGGATCTACGAAGACAGCTTTATCGACTGCGGCGGGCACGCGATTGCCCTGGCGGACCTCGATGCGGACGGGAACGTGGAGGTCATCCTTGGAAAAGTCATCGTCAACGGTGAGGACGGCACACTCGTAGGCGAAGGCTACAAGGGCGATGCATCCTACGGCGGAGCCTACTTTGAAGTGGGGCAGATTCCCGCCATTGGCGACCTCGACGGTGACGGAGACCAAGAAGTTCTGGCGGGCAACACCATCTACGATCACAACGGCGTGGAGGTGTGCAGTCTAATGGAACCCACCAAAGATGGATTCACTGCAATTGCCGACCTCGACATGGATGGAGACGGTGAGATCGTGATGGTCTGGGACCACAAGATCACCATCATCAATGAACTCTGCCACGAAACGGCAGAGTGGCCAATGATCGGAGTGGGTACCGGCGGACCACCGACGATTGCGGACTTTGATGGAGACGGCGAGCCCGAGATCGGAGTTGCGAGCGCCCTCGATTACTGCGTCTACGAACCCACGGGCCACCTGCTGTGGGCATTTGGAACCACCGATGAGTCCAGCCACGCAACCGGATCCACCGTCTTTGACTTTGAAGGAGATGGACGGCCCGAGGTGGTCTACGGGGACGAAGTGTCCTTGTGGGTGCTGGACGGCCGCACAGGAGCTGTGCGCCTCGAGGACTCCACCCACTCATCCAGAACCCTGCACGAGTACCCCGTCGTCGTAGATGTGGATGGCGATGGCTACCCAGAGATCGTCATTCCCAACGGCGGCGGACACAGCGACGATCCCACCACCGGACTGTATGTCCTCGGCTCAGACGAGCCGAGGGGATGGCTTGGTGGCCGGCAAATTTGGAACCAACACGCGTACAACATCGTGAACATCAACGATGACCTGACGGTGCCCGCCTCCCCCGAACCCAACTGGCCCTTTCACAACAACTTCCGATCCGGTGATGTAAACCCGGTGTATGGCGAGTGGGCACCCGATGCCGTGTCTCTCATCGACCTGTGCTCCTTTGACTGTGATGAGGATTTACTTCGACTGCAGGTGCGCCTCGCAAACAAAGGCACGGCCACCCTTCGTACAGACATGAAGCTCACCATCTACGATGCGGACAGCGGGTCGGTTCTGGCCATGGAGAACATCAGTCCACCCCTTCTATCTGGCGAGGCCTCCGACCCCTTCACCTACGCCTTTCCGGCTGACCTGGTGGGCCCAGGTGGCCTCACTGTCATCGTCGATGATGCCGATGGAGTGGAGTCCATCCGAGAGTGCGACGAGGACAACAACGAAATCCACCTCCCAAGCGCCACCTGTCTGTGACAACCCCATGGGGCATCAAAATGACAGGTCAAGAAGGCACTTGAAGGTCTTCCCGCAGTCCTCGTCCGGTCCGAACACACCGGAACACTCAGCCATCTTCTGAGTCGGGTCCGAGCTGCTCGCCCAAGCGGGTCTTCTTCTCAATGCTCTCTTCAAGCTTTGCGACGTATGCGTGGACCCATCCCTTGTTCATCGCATTCGCTGCCCTCCGAGCATACTTCAGGGCGATCGTTAGGTTTCCCTTTCGCTCATTGAGCACTGCAAGATTTACCCATGCCCTCGGCGAGTCGGAGTTTCCTTTCTTGGCGGTAGCCTTCCACCGCTTGTAGGCATTCGACCAGTCACCAGCGACAGCCGCTTTTCTGCCTGCCCGAATGTCGCGGTTTCCTCCCCGAAATAGGCGGCGGCTAACCATAGAATTCCAGGGTGAGATCCGGCTTCGATATGCCCGGGATACGTCTCCCATCATGGCCCGCTGCAGGCGATCTACACTGCCCGTGTTCAGTTGAGCATCCGCCCGGGTGTCACCTTCGCCGTACCTTTTCTGTTGGAGCGTCACGGTGTGCTTATCCTGGGAATTCCCTTCACAATCGAGCAACTCCCAAACAGAAGTCGAGTCCAAGATCAGGGTCGCCTGCTGAACCGTGACCATCTTGATGACCTCAACACTCTCGGTACTGCCATCCTCGCGCTTGAGAAGCTGGCTCTCACTCCGCTCCTCGAATCGCTCACTCCAGTCCCAGCGGTCGTCCACCTCCACCGACTCCAGCGACACAATCCCGGACGCTCCAGTTTTCTTGCAAAGAGCAGCACTCGCCAACCCTCCCAGGGACTGCCCCACTGTCGCTCTACCTGCGGCG
>CAWVVG010000416.1:0-3551 GCA_963932775.1 uncultured bacterium | reverse complement strand
GCCGGACGAAAGCGTCCGCGAAGGCGCACACAATGACACACAGGCTATCTGCGAATCAATCAGTATATGACCCCTATCAAGCTCAATGGAGGGACTCTATCTGAGTAGCGAACCCGAAAGCGTGAGACCAGCCATAGGTGTAAGTGGGCATATGGCCCGGTATTTGCATATTACGGGCCAATAATCCTGCTGTGGTCGGCGACCCGTCATTCAGCCTTCGCAACACCCAACTAAGCTACAAACCCAGTCCCGCAGTTGAGTCAACGACCCGCTCAAAAGCGGCGCACTGAACAGCAGATACAAGCCAGTTACCCATCACTCACAGTGCATTTGGCAAAGCGAGTCCGGTCAACAACGCCGGGTTGAACTGGGCGCAGGTCACGAGCCTATGGTCACCGTGACATCGAGGGCCGTTCCGTCTTCGAGACCGTCGTTCGCCGTGGCTTCGCAGCGAATTGAATCTCCCTCCTCAACGGTGCCCGTAAACTCCGTACCGGTACCGACCGACTCCGTACCGTTGAACCAAACTATGCGGGTGTTGTCGTCATCGAAGTCATCGTCGTGAAAGCCACCAGGGACGCAGGTCAAGGTGTCGCCAACCGTGGGTTCCGTGGGGAAGATGGACACCGTGTCAATGGTAGGAGTGGTGTTTGAGATGGTCACACTGGCCACGGCCGGTTCACTCATCTCGAAACCCACCACGGTAAACACCTGCACCTGCCAGACCTCGTCGCGGGTGGTCCAAAAGTTCTCGATGTGCTCGTCTGTGCAGAATGGCCTGCTCTCACCGCTGGCATCCCACTGAAACCAATAGTCGAGCGTGGCGCCCTCGGGCACAGTACCGTCGGTGTCAAACACCACCTCCAATGCGTCCATGGTCTTGGGGTTGGCGGGAATGATGTGCACGGTGGGAGGCATGAGGCTCACACCTTCCGGAGGCTCGCCGGTGTCATCTGTGGGGGATTCGCCCGTGTCGTCACCGCCGGCATCTGCATCCGCGTCGGCATCCGCGTCGGCATCCGCATCCGCGTCGGCATCCACATCAGTCATGGGTTCGGACTGCGGGGGGGACTCTTTCTCGTCGCCGCAGGCCACGGCCAGCAACAATGCACTCATCATGATCTTGATGGCCACCTCGGTGTTGTAGCCTTCAGCATGCCCCAGTTTTAGTGGCCTGTGGCAACGAACGTCCTCATCGGGCACTGGGTCAGGGTCATTTTGGGTCTCTTGGGTGCAGACAAGCACATCAAGGCCGGCTCAATGCCGATGCAAATCGGCCACCATTCATTCAAACTAAAAAACTACCCAAGTTTCAAGTGCAGCCGATTGTCCCAAGATAGAGAAGCCATCTGGAGACTCAACCTGCTGTATTGTAGCGATGTCGCGACTGCGGGAGCGAAGCATGAAGCTCGGAGAGACCCGAGGTAACGGACACATCGAGGATGACACGCTTGGAAGATAGAGAACACAGGGTCCTACTGATCATCGCAGACATCAGTGGCTACACCCGCTTTATGATGGCCAACGCCAAGGTGCTGGTCCATGCCCAGATGATCATCACCGACCTGCTCGAGACCATCTTGGTGGGCTTCGAGTACCCCGTGGAGGTATCCAAAATCGAGGGCGATGCGGTGTTCATGTACTGCAAGATGGACTCGGATGATTGGGCCCAGCCTCAAACTCGGGCCCGCCTGTCCCAGCAAGTGCTCACCTCGTACACGAACTTTTTTGATCGTATGACCGAACTGAACCAGAGCCGAGTCTGCGTGTGCTTCGCCTGTGCCAATATGGAAAGGTTGCGATTGAAGACCGTTGTCCATGCGGGCACGGCCCTGTTCCACAAGGTGGGCTCCTTCACCGAGCTGGCTGGCGTGGACGTCATCGTGGTCCACCGGCTTCTGAAGAACTCGGTCGATGCGGATGAGTACATCCTCGCCACCGAACCAGCATTCGAGGAACTGAACTTGCCAGGAGACATCCCCTGGACCCAGGGCAACGAAAGCTACGCAGAACTCGGAACGGTCTCCACTCGGACCTTTGTCCCAAAGCGCGAGCAGCAAGCTGCCTTGACTCGCCTGAAACAGAGGCCCTTGCTCAAGAAGACCTTCTCCGCCGCCGGTAACTTCACCCGGAGAACGGTGGGCGCACAGCCCATCATATGGGGCATGCGCAAGCTACCGGCCTTCAAGCACATCCCCCAGGTAGCCGGGCCGACGACACGGATCATTCAGGCGCTGCTCCTGGCAGTCATGACACCGCTGGTCTTGGCTCTGGGCTACGGGTTGATCATTGTGCGCGAAAGCTACCTGCACTTTGCGGATAGCACCTGAGAACAGTCTCACCCCGTCAGGCTATTCCCCAAAATCAGATGTGGTGCTCGGAACGATTCGACGGCGTTCCCAGCGGAACATCATGACGCCCGTGACCGGCAGAGTGCCGATTTCATCGGTCCAGTCGGTGCACTCATAGGCCATATCGTAGACCAACAAGCCCTCGCTGCCACCGAGCTCCCACAGCCCTTCGTCTGAACACGAGTCGCCATCCACACTGCAGTCGTACTCGGCATCGGTGACGACGGCATCGGTCAAGGTCACCAGGACGCCTTCGTAGGCTTCACTGGCGGCTTCTTCCACAGTGAGAGCGATGGGCGCGATGGTGGGCTCTGAATCCTCGTCACTGCAGGAGCCTGTACCCGCTGAGCTCACAACTGTGACATCACCTGTCTGAAGTTGGGTCCAACCGTAGTACTCGTCCGCCTCGCCTTCCACATCGACCACATCACCCCGACCAACGGTTGGCTCCGAGGATGTGTAGATGTAGATGCCCGAGTAAGCCGGGTCGGACGAGAGGTCTGGGTCCTGTACATGGAACCCGCTGCCAGTGACCGAAGTCACCACAACGCCACTGATCCGCACATAGCTGCCCGCGCTCACCGCACCCGACTGAATGTCGTAGATGGTGGCTCCCACCGCCTCGACTGAACAAACGCTGTCTGGGTTGGGGGTAGAAGGGCACGGGTCACATTCGTCGCCCTTGAAGTCTTCGTCACCGTCGGTCTGGTCGTCGTTTTCATCGAAGGGACAATTGTCGTCTTCGTTGACGACCCCATCGCTGTCCAGATCATCGAGCAGTGGGTTTTCATCGCATGCATCGCCCATGCCATCTCCATCCAGATCCGGTTGGGCGCCATCGTCGATGGGCCGAACCGGGTTGAACACTGCGGGGCAGTTGTCCACGCTGTTGTCGATGCCATCTCCGTCGGTGTCGTCTGCGGTGCTTACACCATCGAACTCGCCGGGCCGTGAAGGAACGCAGGTAGGCTCGTCATCGGGGACATCGCCACAGAAGAAGGCCGCATAATCATCCGCCGCCTCATCGATAATCTCGTCATATGTGGCACCGAACTCTTGGTCCGCACAGATGGCCATGGACACGCCGCACACATCGACGGCTTCGCAGTCCTGTCCCAGCGCGTTCAGTGTGTCTGCCTCGCCGTACAGTGCCTCGCCCGCACGCAAGACCAAGACCACACCCTCAGCAGGGGCGTCGAT
>CAWVVG010000415.1:0-3554 GCA_963932775.1 uncultured bacterium | reverse complement strand
TACCGCCGCCGCAGTCAACGGACATGCCATCGCCGGTGGATGCATCATGGCCATGGCTTGCGACTATGCGGTCGCCACAGACAACCCGAAAGCCCGCATTGGCCTAAATGAAGTCGCAATCGGGCTTCGCTTCCCTCCTGGCCTTCTGAACTTTGTCCGGGCCTCCATCAGCCCCCAACACATCGATGAGGTGGTGCTCGGGGCAGGACTTCACACGCCGGAGAATGCCGCACGCCTCGGGTTGGTTCAGGCCGTCTCCGCAGATCCGGTCGCCGATGCCAGCAGACAGCTCGAGAAGCTCGCGAAGCACCCTGCCCAAGCATATCGAGCCACGAAACTAGACCTTCGTTCAAACATTATGGAAGCGACCACCGAACAACAGCTTGCCTTTCGAGAGCAGGTCGTCCCCTTCTGGACCAGCCCAGAGATCAAGGCGCTGATTCGGTCACTTCTGGGGAATTGAGCGCTCGGAGCGGTCGGTCCGATAGCCAATGATGCCGTTCCCAACGGCATCCGGCGTTCCCAGCAAGAATGTCAGCTTGGCCGCCGTCTGACGGAACTGTTCCTTGCCAGGCTGCACCACCATGAAGGCCAGATAGCTGATGCCCTGCTCGCTCATGAGCGCGAAATCGCTGTTGATGGTCTCCAAATTGGGTGGCAGCCCTCCTTGGGCAAAATCCACAACGCCGAACTCTCTGCGGTAGTCCTCAATGGGCGTCTCGCAGTAGCCCACCACATCTCGCCCTAAGATTGCCCCCATCCACAGGTGGGCCTCCGGACTCACGTGCGCCATGACCGGGACCGTCATCACTGCCCCGGACGCAGGCAGAGCATCGAAGCCAGCGGGGGGTTGATAGGCCTTGGCCGCCATGGGGACGTTCGACACAGTGCCGAAGACCCACTCCGTGAGCACCAACACAACGACCAACGCGATCTTCCACGGCTTGCCGGCCAGACCCTGCACCCAGAAAGCCAGCCCAACGACCAATACGAACGCCACACCGGACATGAAGCGTAGAGTCGTACCCATCTGTGAGATGCCCGGCAGCCAAGACAGTAAGTCCGCCGGCATGGGAAGGTTCACCGCGTCGCCACGAACGATCTCCAGCTGAGGACCAAGCGCCAAAGCCAAGCACACCACACCACCCAGTACCAGGGGCTTAGACCAGCTCTGATCCCAGGTTCGCCACAGCCCAACAATGCCACAGATGAGGGGCAACAAGCCCAAGAAGCCCGACCCGGGAGCCACATTGAGGTGGTTCAGATCCAGGCCGTAAGCCCACTGAACCGGATGCTCAAATGCCGCCAGAAAGGTCGTCCAGCGGTCCACCTTAAACGGCATCTCCGCATCGACGGCACCGGTAAAACCAAACAACTCCGCGACGACGAGGGGCATGGCACCACTCGTTGGACCGCACTCTCCACCCGGTAAGGGCTGGGGGCCCGAGTAGTAGAAATAGCAACAACCGAACACCACCACGAGGGTTGCTGCAATCTGAGGCAGCAGGCGCTTGGGCTGAAATAGAAGAACTGCGCACACTACGATGGCGACTGGCACCGCCTGATACGGGCTGGAAAAAGCCGCACCCAGCAATCCGACAGCCAGCATGAGAAATCCACGGATATCGGATCGCATCAAGCCCAGCACAGTCAACGGAAGGGCCCACCCCACATGATTCTCGTACTGACCGTTCGAGAGAAAACTAACCATCAACGGGTTGCACACCCACGCCAGCCCACCCACCGCAGTCGCCGACGCGTTCAGGCCCATGCGGCCAAGGAGGCGCACCATCAGCATGCCGCTGAGCACCAAGCTCACAAGCAGGGCCACGTTCATGGCAGCCACCCGGCCCACCAGCGGAACCAGCGGAACCGCCATCAGCTGAAAGGGCCACCCAATGATTCGAACCGGTCGCCCGTTGGGAAAGTCTGCAGCGATCACGTGGCTCAAGACCGTGGTGTGACCCTGAAGAAAAGACGTGAGATGCTCCAAGACCATCCAATGCAGGGGCCCATTCGGAGTCCGGTGGAGCAAGGTTGGGTACACCGAGAGGGGAAACAAGACCAACACCGCCGCCGCCGTGACGAGGAGATACGGGGTCCAGGCTTTGAATCGATCCACGTGCCGAGTTTACTCGACCTGAGCGGGTATGCTCGCTTCTTCGATCACGGCAGCCATTCCAGACTCTGCGAAAATAGCTCGCATTCGATGGGCTGGGCTCTCGCGTCGCTTGAGGCGCTGAAACAATGGCTCGATGAACGGTGCTTCCTTGCGGCCACGCGCCCGCAGCGCCGAGCGGGCCCTTTCCAGTACGCCCAAGATGAAGCCCTCCGCGGGCTCTGGGGCTTGCAGCCCATGAACGATCACCTCGGTGTGCCATTGGCGCATCTTTTCCCATCCATCGGGCCCAAGCTGGTCTCCAAGAAACTGTGCAATCTCAGCGGCGCCGGAGACCAGGCCGAGGGCCAGGGCAGAAGCCGCCATATGAGAGTCCCATGGCTGCTGACACGCACAGCGAATCTCGACTGTGCCCTGTCGGCTTCGAGGACGGGCGCTGTGCCAGACATAGTGCTCGTGAACCAAGAAGGACTTCCAGACTTCCTCCTTGTCCATGTCTCCCATGAGTTCTCTAAAGGGGCGACCGGTTCCCGCCGTCGCAACACCATCGATTCGGTGCATCAGGTGGGGAAGGTTGGCCAACATCTCCATGTGATGGGCAAGCGTCTCCGCGGGCTCGACGGGCATGCCGTGGCGACCGTGTTCCGGCTGAATCTCGCCCATGGCCTTCTCGCGCCAGCTCACCACTCCAGCGTCGCCGCCAGCCACTACACCCGAATTGGCGCACAATGCGATGATTACAGGAGAAAGCATATTGCAGAGATTGGCCATCGCGGCAATCTCCGGAGAGGACACATCCACATGGGTCTGGTCGCTCGCCGTCGAAGTAAAACTGAGCCACGGGTCACCGATGACATCATGGAGCACACCATAGCGGGGCTTTGGCGTCATCAGGTCGACGCTCGCAGGTGTCACGGGCTGCACGCCGACCCCAAGAATGCGCGCGCCATGCTTGGCGGCCACAGTCACAAGACGCCGAACGGCCTCCTCGTGGTCTCGGGCCAGTGAAACCAGATCGTGCCGTGGGCCGGTGATGACCTCGATGGTCCCCCTCCCTACCTCACTGGCATAGCTGTACTTCATGCCGTTGAGGCCCACGATCATTCCACCGCTCATCCGCTCACGGGTAAGCCCCGGACCGGCTAAATCAGCCCACAACTGAGCGATATCAAAGGCAGTCCCGTCGGCGTTCACTACCGGATATTCCGCTTCTCGACCGATCTTTCGAATCGGAATCGGTCGGGACGAGAACCCGGATCGGAAACGCTCCAGCAGTGGCGTCACGTCAAGGTAAGTCTGGCGGCTCACGTGACGATCCGCTCGATGGCAGCCGACAGGTCGTCCATATGCGACACCACCACCGATGGAACGGGGTCACCTGAGGCTCTGCGGTCCACCACACCGGTGTACAGCACGCTGTGACACCCATAGGCGT
>CAWVVG010000414.1:0-3573 GCA_963932775.1 uncultured bacterium | reverse complement strand
CTTCTTCGGCGTTGGTGAATCCATCGTCGTCGTCGTCGTCGTCGTCCTTCGAGTCGGTGACTGGCGTACCGTCGTCCGTTTCCGTGCTCACATCGATTTCACTGGCGTCGCAGGCCATCCATAATGAAGCGAAACCAATCAGGATCAAGGTCTTGGTAGTCATGACAAATTCCTCATAGTGGGTGGCCCAAGCATTGAGCCATCGCGTAAGTGTGGTGGCTACATTCTATCGGGAGTTTAGCGGGGCGGGTCAACAAAGCGTCAAGGTGTGGTCATCATTTCTGAAAATGAAGGTTTTCCTCATTGCTGCCAACGAATGCAGGAATCGCATTATTGTTGCCGCCGATAATCGGCTCATGCTCCACCCCATAGTGTTGGTGGATGGTGGTGGCCCGGTCTAGCATGTGCCCGATCATCTCATCGAGGGTGGAGAGGGCCCACTGGGTCACCAATTCATCGGGGATGGCGCCTCCGATGTTGGTTCGGGCCGTGTAGATGACCAGTGTGCCGTTGGCAACGGGCATCAAGAACCAAGAACCATTGGTCATGGGAACCCAGACCGCGGTGGGGTCGGGTTGGTCCATAAGTCCTGGGTCTGCGAGGTCCCATGGCCGCTCCCAGACTTCATTGTTGGTGGCGGCTGCCAGTGGAGCGTTGTTCCAAATCTTGATGACCCACTGGCGATTCGCCACAGGCCACGGAAGCGACAGATGTTGGTACAGCAGCTTCTGGTCGAGCTTGCTTTGTCCCAGGCGTTTCTCCGATAAGGAGCTCACCATGGTGTCGTGAATATCGTCGATGATGGCGACCCAGACCGCTTCTCGGGAGGTGGGGGTCCACGCGATCCCCATGGCCCGGTCGGGCCCCGGTTCTGTGATTCGCCGCCTTCCGATCCTGCCCTTGGCCACGGCCTCGAAGTCACCCGGCTGCAGGATGATCGGTTGGATGCTCTTGGAGGCCACGCCGAGCTTGTTTTTGTCCCAGGCTGCGTTCAATACACGCAGGCTGGGCGGTCCGGCCAGGGCAATGGTGATGAGGGTCCAGAAGAACACGGGCTCAGGGGGGTTGGAGACGGTACTGTAAAAGGAGGAATATTCGGCTCAGGTGAAGCCCATCGCGTCCGATTTAGCCTACACGATTCACCCATATCTCTAAGGACCCCTGGTGGCTTCAGACGAAGAACAGGACAGCGAGGACGGATTCTGGGCCCGTTTTTGGGCCTCGCTTCGCGCGTGGTTCGCCGACGTGTTCGCCCCCCGTCAGACGCACAAGATCCCCCGCAAAAAGGTGGAACTCCAGGTCGACGTCCCATTCTTGCCGCCTCCTCCAGGACATTTCCAAAATCAGCGCTCCGATGAGGCCCGCGCCCGCCGGACGCTCGGTCAGCCGCCGAGTCCCAGTCTGGTGGAAGATCCGGGGACGGTCCAAGGGGCACCGCCCTGGGAGGCCGGTGGTGTGGCACCCAGCATCGATGTGGACGAGGTCCGCCCAAGCTTGATGGCGTCGTTGTTCGAACACCAAGATCAGTGCGATAACGAGGCGGACAAAGCATTCTTGAACCGGTTGATCCGCCTGTTGAGCACCGATCAAATGGACTTGCCACCCTTTCCGGATGTGGCGTGGCAGCTCGACACCTTGCTGAGACTGGGGGATCCGCCCCTGGTTCGTGTGCTCAAGCTGGTTCGCCGCGAAGCTGCGCTGGTTCGCCGGGTCTGGACCCAGGCTTGTTCTGTTTTTTACGCGCGTCCGCCCAACAGCCTGGACCATGCCGTCGCCCGAATTGGGTTCGATGCGCTGTGGAGGATTGGAATGAGCGCGTGCTTGTACTCCGAGGTGTTCTGGGTCCGCGGTTTTCAGGATCAAGCCGATGAGGTTCGACAACATGGAATTGTGACGGCGGATGTGGCGGCTTGGTTGAGCGGCAAGAAGCTGGGCGCGGTCTATTTGGCTGGCTTGCTGCACGATGTGGGCAAGCTGGTGATCTATCGGGCTGCAGCGACCACTGAGCCTGTGGGTCTACCGAACAAGGACCTGGTCGATCGAGTGGCTGCCGACCTGCATGCGTCGATCGGGGTCTTGGTGGCCCATGCGTGGAAGCTTGGGCCAGAGGCCGCCGCAGGGATTGGGTTTCACCACAAGCCTGAAGACGCTCCTCCAGAGTACTTTCAGACCGCCATGCAGGTGTACGTATCGAACATCGCCACGCACACCGCCGACTTGAGCCGGCAAGGACAAGACTGCGGTGGGCTGATGACCTTGCTGGGAGTGGAAGGCATCGAGTTTGATGTGGCACGTACGATTGGAAAGGCCCACGAGATCATGGACGGCCTGGAGAATCAGCCGGATGCTGGGGAGCAGCCGATCTTGGATGTGGTGGAATAGGAGAGCACGGGCTCGCTCAACCCTGTGTGATCACTTTCATTTCAGTGATCAAGGCGGGCATTCTGCGGATGAGCTCGTCTCTGGTTGCTCGAAAAGCCTCGGCCTTTTCTTCATCGGGTGCGGCATCGGGGTCGGGCAAGGGCCAGCGCAGGTGCTTCTTTGTCGTGGGCAAGGCGGGGCATTGGCTTGCGCGGCAGAGCGTCACGATGACGTCGACATTGTCCATGTCGACCTCGAACATGGATTTAGCACGCAGCCCTTTGTCGTCGAAGCCGGCTTCGTTGAGTACTCGCCGTACTTGGGGCCGAACGTGGGTGGGCTCGGACCCGGCAGACCAGATGTCCAGCTGGGGGGCCATGTCTCGTGCGATCGCCTCTGCGAGTTGAGAACGAGCAGAATTAGCGACACATAGAAATAGAATACCGGCCATTGGCGCACGTTAATCCTGTTTGAGCGGTCTGCAAGCGTGCTATCTATGCAAGTGAGGTGAACATGCGCGGTGTGGTGTTGAGCTTGATGCTCCTTGGGTGTGCAGAATCGAAGACGGCTGGTGATGAGCATCCTCAGAAGGGAACCCACACGGATGCCGACGCGGATGCCGACGCGGATGCCGACACGGATGCCGACACGGATGCCGACGCGGACACCGGGGAGCCGCTTCCGACTCCAGAATATCTGATGCCCGGTACCTTTGATGGCACCTTGGATGTCGGCTTCATCTATGACGGTCTCTATGGGCATTTCGAAGATGGATGTTCGGGCTCGGTCCGCTTCACCATCGATGAGGCTTTTGTTGTGGACGGTACCGGAGACTGCACCCTCGGCGCGCTGGAGATGGGTTTCTTTATTGAAGGCAATCAGGACGATCATCAGGTCACAGGTGTGCTTGCAATGGAGTCCGCCACCGACCGGGTGGAGACGCCATTCACCGGAACGCGCAATCCGGTCAATGTTCGATTGGCCTTTGATACGACCCACATCAACGAGGGCGAACAGGTGCAGGTGTTTGGCACCATTCATGGGGAACCAATCGAATGAATGCGCTGGGTGAGATCGCCATGGGGTGGGGGCGCGTGGGTTTGTTTGGCTTTGGCGGAGGCCCGGGCATGATCCCCATGATGCAGGTGGAGTGCGTGCAGACTCACGCATGGGTCACCGACGAGCAGTTTCTCGAGGCCATCGCCGCTTCAG
>CAWVVG010000413.1:0-3578 GCA_963932775.1 uncultured bacterium | reverse complement strand
CTGCCATCAGCGACAGCGTGGTCATTGGAAATACGCCACCGATGCTGTCCGATGTGGAGATTCTTCCCGAATCCGGTGTGACCGCGACCACAGTCTTGAACTGTACGGCCACAGCGACCGATGCCGATGGAGACACGCCAACCATCGTGTTCGATTGGTCCATCGAGGGCTTTGGTGTCGGTTCAGGCACCAGCCTCGACCTGAGCACGACGGCTGCGGTCCGGGGTGAAATGGTCACCTGTACCGCAACGGCCACAGACTCAGGCGGAGCCACCGCAACCGGGTCGGACACCGTTGAGGTGATGAACACCGCACCAGAACTGGACTCCGTGGCGTTCTTTCCTGAGGTGGTCTTCACCAATGACCGGGTGACGGCTTCCGTTTCGGGCTCCGATGCCGACGGGGACGTTCTGAGCTTCACCTACCGGTGGTGGGCCAACGACATTGAGCTTGGCGAGACCAGCGATGAGTTGGACGGGACGGTATTCTTCAGCAAACACGATGAACTGAGGCTCGAGGTGACCCCAAATGACGGCGTAGACTGGGGTGACTCCATGATGTCCGACACCCGAGTAGTCGCCAACTCGCCGCCGACAGCACCCACCCCCCGAGTCGACGAATTGGATGGTTCTTGTCGGTCCATCGACTTCGATGGAAGCGATGACATGGTCGCCATCGGGCCACTGGGCATTGGCTCGGTTTGGACCTTTGAGGGTTGGGTCCAGTGGAACCCAAGCGAGCCCGGCACGCTGTTCTGGAATGAGTGCTTGGCCATCGGCACATTCTCAACCAGAAATACCTTCTACCTCTTGAACGATAGCGAATGCGATGGCAATTTCGACCACTACTTGGATGGTGAAATCGATGCGACCGGGCTGACCGACGGTGGCTGGCACCACCTCGCGGTCACCTATGATGGAAGCTTTGAGGCATTCATCGATGGGAACTCTGTGGGTACCAGCACTCCCCTGCCGGACACCCACTTCAGCGGGCCCTACCCCGGTGGCCTCGGTGGCCAGACCGGACACTCGTACGCCGATGCCCGGGTGAACACGGTCCGCATCTCGTCCTCCATTCGATACAGCGCCGACTTCACTCCCGACCACCGGCTCGAGACCGATGACGAGACCGAGCTCCTCTGGCGGTTCGATGAACCGGGAGCCACCGTCGTCACAGACCTGTCCGGGTCTGGACGGGATGGCACGGTAGTGGGCTCTAGCTGGGTGGATGATTGTCCGGCGGGCGGTGGCGACGGATTGGTCTGCTCCATCGAGTCGCCGTCCATCGATGATGACATCGACGCCATCGCCTACACCCTGGCCTGGGACGTAGATGGGAGCCCATTCAGCGATTCCGAAACCTCGGTCCTCGAAGGAGACACCATCCCCGGCGATGCTCTGGGACCCGATGAGACATGGACCTGTACGGTGACCCCCGACGATGGCGACGACTCTGGCCCGAACGGTATTGCATCGTGGACCACGGGCTCAGACACAAGCGACCCTGACCCTGAAGACGGTGACCCAACCGGCCCGGACGGTGTCGAAGAAGATACGATTGTGGGTGAGCACGACGCAATCTTTGCACGGCTCGCCGCCACCCCGGACGGCACCCGGGTGTACGCGACCCGGACCTTCCATGATGACATCATCGCCGTCTCGGCCGATGATCTCTCGCTGATCGCCACCATCGATGTGGGAGGAGACCCCACCGATGTAGATCTGTCTACCGACGGCACACGGGCGTACGTGTCGGTCAACACCTCTCCAGGACGCACCGTGGTCGTGGACACCGACCCCTCAAGTCCCACCTACCACACCGTCCTCCACTCCATCGTGTTGAGTGGCAATGGGGCCTTGGGCGTGGGTGTTCACCCCGACGGAAACGAGGTCTTGGGCCTGTCTCAACGGCCCGGTGCAGGCACCATCCACGGCATCGACACCACCAGCCACACCATCACCCGGTCGGTGACTCCCAGTGCGGGAGGAAGCGCACCGACCTTGCAAGAAGTGGTCTTCTCACCCGACGGCAGTCGCGGCTACGCGTCCATCTTTCAGAGCACAGGCTCGAGCAACGTTGTGACCTTCTCAATGGATTCCCTATCCATTACAGGCGGCATCGACTTGACCCTCCCCTCTGCCGGTGGCGGACCGGGCAGCATGGCGGTGACCGACGGCAGCGCTGGCCCCCGGTTGTGGGTGGCAAACAACTCCTGGGACGACGATGGGCTCACCGTAGTCGACATGGACACAGACGCCGTGCTGATGCACGAAGAATTGGGTACCTGGACTGGAAACATTCCGGGCCTGTGTGCCACGCCCGATGGTGAGACCGTACTGCTCGCACACCGCGACATCCCGATCCAAATATACGACTCCAATTCCATGCTGGTCACCGGCGAGCATGCTGAACGAACAGACCACTGCAGCTGTGTGGTTGCACCCGATGCCAGCGCGTTCTACATCGGCACCGTCTCCGGAGACATCCTCAAGGTCGATATGGATCGAATCGTCGACTCCGACTCTGAACCTCCGGAAGAACCGGAGCCACCTGTCGAGACCACAGGAGATGTCACTTCAGAGTCGGGCTTGCTCTACACAGCGACCGAGTGCCTCTTTTGTCCCGACGAGACCTGGTACGCCCCATACAAGGCCTTTGATGACAACACCGGTGTGGGGGCGAGCGGCTGGTACACAACCTGGGGCAGCACCAGTCATTGGATTCAGGTCGACTTTGGCGCAGGCAATGACAAGACCATTCGACACTACGGACTCATGGGTGCCACGTTCTCCGCAGCCTATAGCGCCCGGTCCTGGCAGATCTTAGCCAGCCACGATGAGGAGGATTGGGTGGTGCTCGACGAAGTATCCGACGGTGGACTGGCCTATGTCATGTGGGGTGGTGAGCCATTTTCCCGCTTTTCCTTCTCCAACGAGACCGCCTACCGATACTGGCGGGTCCACGTGACCAACAACATGGGCGGAGCAGAGATGGGGATTGTCGAAATCGAGATGATGGAAAACCTCTGAAATCAGTCTCCACGACCCGATGAAATCTCAGCCAAGCTTTCAGGGCTGAGCGTAGTGCCCAGATACCGTGTATGCGACCGAGCACCCGCCGCTCTCCGTGATCTCCAGGCTCTGGCCCGCCGGCAATGGCAGCCCGCTCTCAAAGGAGTGCTGGACCGACCCCGCTTGAGAGTGGGTCGCTTCATAGCCACCCTCGTAAAAATAGGAGAACAGCTTGACCGTGGACACAGCGACACCCGCCGATGTCACGAACTCGACCACCGACGAGCAGGAACGGCTGGCCATGGTCAACCAAACATCGGTGACCACCACATCCTGGTCCACCGGTGCTGTGAACAACTCAGCGGTGCTGCTGGAGACCGTGCCGCCAACCGCAATGACCGGATTGGACCCAGACGAAACCACAGACCCCGCCGGATAGCCAATGGCCTCCGACGATGAGAGCGAGAAGCCAAGCCCCACGGCGAGTGTTGCGATGAGTCCGAGTTGAAAGCGTGATGTTTGCATGGGTCCTCCAAGGGTTGAAGGTCCAAACTACACCATTGTGGG
>CAWVVG010000412.1:0-3579 GCA_963932775.1 uncultured bacterium | reverse complement strand
GCCCATCGTGGTAGCGGTTGCTTTTAAGCCAGTGGCTACCATCTTTAAGGAGCAGACCACGGTGGACTCCTCGGGGGATGCGACCACCATCAAACCACGCGGGCGCCACGATCCTTGTGTAGTCCCACGGGCGGTGCCGATCGTAGAAGCGATGATGGCCTTGGTGTTGGTGGACCACTTGCTCCGGCATCGAGGACAAACAGGAGCCTGACTGTTCAGTCTACAGAACCAAAGCTCCCGACTGAACAGGCCTCGGTATGACTCGCCATTCCAGGATTAAGAGTGCTTTTCAGGCCACGTGCGTGCCAACCAGCGTCATTGCACTAGTTGGATAAGCGGAACATAGCTTCATTGCGCCGTATAAAGAACAGGGTGAAAGGGCCATTATAGGTGGCCTTGATAGGCAGGCCTTCAAAGGCAATTCCATCTCGTTTTAGGTAGTCCTGCAACTGAGAACTTTGTCGTAAAAAGTTCTGATTAGTGGGACGGCCTGAATACTTGATGACGCCATACCGGCCTCCTGGTATTACGACTAGCTGTATCCTTGGGTCAGTGGGCTTGGGCGCGTTGGTAAGATCAAAGCGGGCCGGAAGATAAAATTCCATAACGCCAGAGCCATCCTCGGACGTCTGTGTCACGGGCACAGTCATCTCAATTTTGGTGGATTGCGTAACAGGAACAGTCATATCGACTTTGGTCGCTGTTTCGTTATCACCCGAAATATAGCGAAACAAAGCCCGAAACGTATTGCTTGATTCATTGGAAACCATGCGGACCGCGAGCCGGTCGCTGTACTCCCGTATTTCGTAGTCTGTGTTGGTCGTTACTACGGTAAACGGTGGTTCTTCATAGGCCATTGCGGAGGCTCCCCAGACAACCAATAAAACACACAGCAGGGCACCTACTATTAATGTTGCGGGCTGAAAATTAGGCGAGCGCATTTCAACGCCTCCCACCTGTGCGTAGCCAGCGGCTTGTCAGTGTTTAGTTTCGGGGCTGTTTGGCCGGCTTCTTCCGATCTCCACGGACCACACTTCGCATATTGGAAGCGAGCACCCGCTTTCGGATTCGAATGTGCTTGGGTGTGACCTCTATGAGCTCGTCCTCGGAGATGTACTCGAGGGCCTTCTCCAGGGTCATTTGAACCGGTGGGGCCAAGATGAGCTTCTCATCGGCACCTGCGGAGCGAATGTTGTTTAGTTGCTTTGGCTTGCACGGGTTGATGTTCATGTCATTCTCCCGCGACGATGCACCCACGACCATGCCTTCGTACACGTTGACTTGAATGCTTACAAACATTCGCCCACGCTGTTGGAGGGCGAACAGTGCATATGCGGTGGTCACGCCCGTGCGGTCCGCAATCAATGAGCCCCGCTTGCGGAACTCAATGTGGCCAGCGTATTCGTCGAAGCCATCAAAGATGGTGTTCAGGATGCCCTCTCCACGGGTGTCGTTGAGGTACTCCCCTCGGAACCCGATGAGGCCCCGGGTTGGAATGCGGTACTCCGCTACGGTTCGGCCTGAGCCACCCTGGCGCATTGAAAGCATGCGTCCTTTCCGCTGGTTCATCTTCTCGCTGATCGGACCCATGGCGACCTCTGGGAAGTCCAGTGTGGCCAGCTCATAAGGCTCGGTCTTTTTGCCGTCCTTCTCTATGATTCGTACTTCTGGTTTGCTCACACACAACTCGAAGCCTTCCCGCCGCATCTGTTCGATCAGGATTGCCATCTGCAGCTCGCCCCGTCCCAATACGCGAATGGAGTCTGCGCTGGTGCTCTCTTCGAGTCGGAGTGCGACGTTGTGGAGGGCTTCGTGCTGGAGGCGTTCCCGAATCTCACGAGCGGTGACCTTCTTGCCATCCAGCGCGGAAAAAGGACCGCTGTTTGCATGGAAGGTGATGCCCAGTGTGGGCTCATCGATGGACGGGCGCTCCAGGGCGATAGGCTTTGTAAGGTCGCTTACCGTGTCCCCAATCTCAAGCTCAGCAATTCCGGCGATGGCAATAATCTCACCCACGGAAGCGGAGTCCGTCGGGACACGCTCTAGGCCTTCGAAGGTGGAGAGCTGAACGACCTTGATCTTTCGGGTCCCGCTTTCCTGAGACAGGCTGTATTCTTTGTTCCGGTTCAAGGTCCCGTTCATGATTCGGCCAATGGCGAGCCGACCCAAGTAAGGGTCATGCCCCAGTTGGGTGATCAGGACTTGAGGGGTGCCATCGACGTCACCCTTGGGTGCCGGGATGTGGGCCAGGATGCCGTCGAAGATGCAGGTAAGGTCGCCGGGCTCTACCTTGTTTTCGGTGTGGGCGTAGCCTTCCTTGGCGCAGGCGTAGAAGACTGGAAACTCGATTTGTTCGTCGGTCGCGTCGAGATCGATAAACAGGCCATAGACCTCGTCGAGTACTTCCTCAGCCCGCGCGTCGGGTCGGTCGATCTTGTTGATGCACACCATGACCTCAAGGCCGGCGTCGAGGGCCTTGCCGAGGACGAAGCGGGTCTGGGGAAGTGGGCCTTCTGCAGCGTCGACGAGAAGGAGAACTCCTTCTACCATTCGCAGAACGCGCTCCACTTCCGCACCAAAGTCAGCGTGTCCAGGGGTGTCGACGATGTTGATCTTATGATCTCCCCACTTCACTCCCGTTGGCTTCGAGAGGATGGTGATCCCACGCTCGCGTTCCAAGTCCATCGAGTCCATGACCCGGTCAGTCACACTCTGGTGAGCCTTAAAGGTTCCCCCCTGCCTGAGCATGTGGTCGACAAGCGTGGTCTTCCCATGGTCGACGTGGGCAATAATGGCAATGTTTCGGATCAACGGTTCTGTAGACATGGTCCCCCCAAATAGCGGGGCACGGCTAACCGTTCAGCGCGGTTTGGGCCCATGTTCTAATGCGACCAGCATGTGACAATCTATAAAGTCGGGTGGGTTTAGAGCACGAATGGGTAGGTCATGCTCTTGGCTTCGCCTTGGAATGGCGGGAACTGAATCGCCCTAAAAGCTCGGCCCAAGCAGGAATCCAGCGTACCGCCCTTGTACTGGTCTGTGGTGACTCGGGCCGAACTGACGCGCCCCGTATTCAATACGGTGAAGCGAACATTTACTCGGCGTGGCATTTCGCCACTGGCCTGTTTTTCGCTGAAGAAGCACCGCTTGATGCTCATATTGGATCGCACCATGGTGTCTACGACCGTGAGGGGGAGGGTCTTCATTGTGGCAGCGTTGGATGATCTCGACTTGGCTTTGGCCGCCGCTCGGGCAGCCGCTGCCGCTTTGGCCGCAGTTGCTCTGTCCGCCGCTTTCCGGGTGGCCTGTTCTTCTTTGGCCCGACGGTCCTCGTCGTCTCTTGCTTGCTCTCGCTGGGCTGCGCGAACCGCGGCCGCAGACTCCATCTCAGTCCTGCGGTCTTCTTCCGCCTGCCAGTCGTCGTCGAGGGGCGGGTCTTCGAGCTGCTCGGAGTCGTCAAGGTCCTCCTCAGGCGGAGGTGAGGCTGGGCGAGCGGTGCTGGGTGCTCGTTCGGTACGTCCGCGCTCTACTGTGGGAGGCGTTGCCGCAACTACGGGCTTCGCTGCTTTGGTGTCAGAG
>CAWVVG010000411.1:0-3580 GCA_963932775.1 uncultured bacterium | reverse complement strand
AGCCAGGGTTCTATCTCTGCCTTGTAGAAATCGGATGACACCTTCGATGATGGACTCATGCTGTTGCCGAAGGGCGATGCATCTCCAGGCGGGCTGGGGCAGGTGTTCCCGACCCTCAAGTTCGTCGAAGATGGCGGTCAGGCCACGTTTTGAGAACACCGTCAGGGCCAGCTCGAGACCGAGGTCTCTCATGGCACAGCTGCGTCCCTTTTCGCGGAGGGCCCGAGCTAGGTACGGTACCGATGGGTACGGCGTGTTCAGCTGCGAGAGCGGAGGCAGAACCAAGGTAATGTTCAATGGATTCATGATGTCGACCTAGTCTATCAGCCAGAGCAGGAAGGAGGCCGCCGCCGCCGCCGCCGCACCGAGACCAGCGAGTCCGGACCATCCGAAGACGGCGACACTGCCGACGGCTGCAGCCGTACCCAGTAGGACTACGACGATGAAGGAGGCGATGGCCCAACGCATCATCTTCCGACCCCGACCTTTGATTCTCGTCTGAGCCTCGGCCTCGGGTTTGGCCTCGTTATCTTCTCGCCACTGTGCGATGGCTAAGTCCACGTATTGGGTCTCGATGTCCAGTTCTTCCGCGACGGCCGCGACCTCAGCAGCGGAGGCCAGGTTTTTTACGGTGGCGGATTCATGGTCCTGTAGCTTTGCTGCGCGCGCAATAATCTCCTGCACATCTTCGTCGGGAATGTCCGGTCTGCCGCGCAGTGTTTCTTCGATACCCATGGTGCTTCAAAGGATATCTCGGCCGTGCTGTTCCGTCGTCAATATAGGCCATTGAAATAACATTAGGGAAAGGCTGCTGAGGAATGACCATAATTCAAATAATACGAAGTAAAAACAGGTGTTTACTGTGAATAAACGGGCGTTGTAAATGGGTTTAAGTGCCGATAGTGGAAGGCTCTATAGGTCTGGTATTATTCACCAATGGAGACAGTAGACCGATCTGAAGGTGACCGTCGGAGGATTACTTTTGTGGAGGCTCTCGGAAAGGGAGGCTTCGGCGCAGTCTATTTAGCGGACATTCGAAGCCGTAATAATTTTTCTCAGCGGCTGGCTGTAAAGGTACTCAACGAGGAGTTGGGGGACAATCTGGAGGTGGTGGGCCGTCAGCGGGATGAAGCCCGGCTGCTCGCTCAACTGAACCACGACCACATCGTGAAAGTGTTTGATCTGACCGAGATCAATGGCCGACCGGCGCTATTTATGGAGTATGTGCCTGGTGTGGACGCCTGCCGCTTGATGAGTCTGGGGCCCGTACCACCTCGGGCCGCTCTGGAGATCGCTGCAGCGACTTCGAGTGCACTTCATGCCGCCTTCCACACAGTCAGCCCGTTCACAAATCGGCCGCTTCATGTGATTCACCGCGACATCAAGCCATCCAATCTTCTGGTGAGCAAGCACGGAACCTTGAAGGTGTTGGACTTCGGTATCGCCCGGGCCGACTTTGATCGGGAAGGGCAGACCAAATCGGTGCAGTTTGGCACGGCCCGGTACATGGCACCCGAGCAGTGGCTCGGTGAGACGCTGACGGCGAGGGTCGACGTGTTCGCATTGGGCATCACCATGATCGAACTGTTGAAGGGAACGTCCGCAGAGCGCTTGCCCCTGCGCCCAGACAAGTTCAATGCCGGCCGGGATGCACAGATAGCGGGGATTCGCGACCCGCGTTGGGGCACGGTGTGGTGGCGGCAACTGGAGGAATTGCTTCAAGACATGCTGTCGAAGGATGCAGAGGACCGACCGAGTGCTGAGTACGTACAGGACATCTGCATTCAGTTGAGCGAAGAGATCGGTGGCTTGAGTCTCCGGCGGTATGCGCGAGAGCACGTGTCCGGCCTGGTAGATGCCCAGCGTGCGAAGATGAAAGGGACGTCGCTGCTGCCGAGTGCAGACTTGTTTGTGACCCAAGACCAAGACCCGTCCATTCTCACCGGCAGCAAGTCCTTTGTGCCCGAGGGAGGCAGGGAGCTGCCTTCGGTGTTTGGTCCTGCATGGTGGACCCAGGTTGCCCTGGTCACCGGAGTTGCGATTTCATTTTGGTGGTTCGTGACCGGCTGATTCTGGCTAAGAACGTGGACGTAGAGGGATGGCCTCAGTATGTCTCCTTTTCGGAGGTCCGATGGTTTGGGCAGAGTTGATGTGGGGGCTCCTGGCCCTGGTGCTGTTGCTGGATGCTCGGCGTATCAGTAGGCGCCTTGCGTCTATTCCAGTCTTGCGTTTGGACGACGCCGATACCGATGAAGGACTGGCCTGGGTCGTGGCTCCGGGTGTCCATCTGGACCCGCAGACCAAGGAGTCGGCTCGCGCATACATGCATGCCCACGGTTTGGCCGCCATTGACCTTCTCCCAGGACACCTCAGCTTGGCAATGGCCTGGAGCATGGGGTGCCACATTGATCCGGATGCCCATACAGCAGATCGAACTCGACCTGGAGACACCGGGCTTCATGCCTTCGCTGCTCCAACGGCGGTGCTGGCAGGACTTGGCTTTGGGGGAGAACCGCCCGACCTGGCGTCCTTTGTCTCATTGGCGCGGGAAGTTCGGCGGCGGGTGGATGGTCCCCACGGGCTGGCGATAGCGCCCACCCTTGAGGCGGCCAAGTCCAACCCCTTCTTTGATGCAGGTGCGCTCGGCGTGAAGCTCGGTGGATCGATTTCACCGGTGGCATTTGGGATACCGTTTGCAACCGGTTTGATGGTACTCGGCCCATTCCTGGCTCCTTGGATGGGAAGTGTTGCATTGCTGGTTCACCTATTGCAGCAGTGGATAGCCGTGAGGTCGTCGGGGCTTGTGGTGCGGCTCGGCTTTATTCAGGGGCTCTTTCGAATCGTAGTGGACCTGGCTCAGTGGCTATTCTTACTTCGTGGCCGGCAGGTTGGCGCCGAACGAATCGACGCACTGCGACCGGTGTATACCGAGCTGCTTGCCGCCGGTACAGGGCGGTTCTTCGAGCCGAAGATGGAGGCCTGCCCGTTCTGTGCGTCCACATCTCTCACTCGGGGATTTACCCTTCCCGACTTGTATCAGGGCAAGCCAGGCCGGTTCACACTGGTTCGTTGCAAGGACTGTCAGCTTCGTTTTCAAAACCCACGCCTCACGGTGGAGGGGCTCAATTTTTACTACCGAGATTTTTACGACGGAATCGGTGAGGATGCCCTCGACTTGATTTTTGGTGCCACCAAGAAGCTGTATGCGGACCGGGTTGATTTGATTCGAGCCCACTGCCAACCGGAACGTTGGATGGATGTGGGCTGCGGGCATGGGCATTTGTTCGCCCATGTTCGCGCAGTGCTGCCTGATACAGAGTTGGTGGGGCTGGACATGGGGGCTGGTGTAGAGACTGCAAAGGCGCGTGGCTGGGTGGATGAGGCCCACCAGGGCATGTTCCCTGAGCTTGCGCCTGGCCTCTCGGAACAGTTCGATGTGGTCAGCATGTGCCACTACCTTGAGCACACAGTGGACCCCAAGGCGGAGTTAGCCGCCGCTGCTCTGGTGCTCAAGCCGGGTGGTCATCTACTCATCGAAGTGCCTGATCCTCAGAGCATCTTTGCCAAGGTCCTGGGTGCA